>DFNN01000119.1 GCA_002376065.1 Caryophanales bacterium UBA3566 | reverse complement strand
ATAAGATACTTCTTGTATCTAAAACAACGCCTTTTTCGGCGCTTATGGTAAATGTTGTAATCATTAAAATTAATACAACTCCCGAGAGTAATAGACCTATCATGATTTCATAGTATTTCTTATTTTTTGATTTTTCTAATGGTAAAAAGGTATAAAGAATCCCCATAGAAAGTAATAAAATCCCGTTGTTTATGATCGCAATTACAATATCGTTGTTCATATAGCCACCTTCTTTAAATATATTGTACTATATTTTTTTATTTTTTTACAATATAAGATTATAAATAAGTAATTATATATAAAAGAGTCAATTCACTTTTCACTTTTTTAAAAATTCAACTAATTTAAATTTTCACACGGATTCAATCCAATGATTAAATGAGATTTAATGATTCATATATAATAATTAAGTGAAGAAATAGAAAATACAGATAAGTCATTATAAACATAAGTTAACAACTTTTTAGAAAAAATATAATATAGTTTATTTATAAGTAGTCAGTCACTTTACAGTGCTTAATCATATATAATAACAAGGCGGCTACAACCTTTTTGTGTTGTAGCCGCCTTGTTTAATTTATATTTTTATAAGTGTTTTCTTTTTGAGTAAAAAGTTGGTCAATCGTAAAAAAAGAATTATTGAATGGATTATCTAGATTAAATGTAGTTTTTCCGCTACAATAGAATGTTATAGGGATTGAAAATTATTTCGGAAAGTCCTTGTAATGATACATGGTGGTGTAGATCGATTGTTTTTAATATCTAAAATAATTTTTTTATTTTTTGGATTATTTGACTTTATAATTTTTTGGATTTTTGTTTTATTCACAAGTGTTGATTTGTTTGCTTGTTTAATATTTGGATATTTGTCTGCATATTGATGGAGTAATCCTTTGACAATATAAGATTTGTCATAGGTTTCAACGGTTAAATATTTTTGTTTATCAAGCGATGTACAAATCATAAAAATATCAGACAGCAATAAGTAAATAATATCGCCATTTTCATTGGTAAATGATAATCTTATTTGTTGTTCGTTTTGATCTTGTTCATGTAAGATTTTTGCGAATACTGCATGGAGTTTTGTTTCCATATCAGGATCTAGTTTGTTGATGTATGCATGTGGTCTTATTTGCATATTGACGGCTTCTTGTAAATATTCGTCATGTGATGTTAAAAAAATGATTGGTGCATAGATATTAATAGCTCTTATTTCTTCTGCAATATCTACCCCTGTAGTAGTAGGATCATTTTCATCGATGATATCGATGATGTTGATTGTGTTGTTTGATGTTTGATTGATGTTCAGAATTTCATCTTTGTTTTCTAAGATGTAAATATTGAACTCAATGTTCATCATTAGTTTCATTTGAATAAGAAAGTCTTTAATTAAATTTTGATGCACAGGATTGTCATCTTTAATGATTACATTCACTGGTATCCCCCCTATTTACCATTATAACATTAGTTATCCTTTTTAAAAAGGTGTGATTCGTATGATTTTTGCTTTCTTTCATTTACTTGGACTCGTTTTTTTGGTTTGGTTTTATAAAATTAAAATCCATTTGATCAATTATGTATTGATTATTGGGATTTTTACTTTATATTTTTTTACTTTAAATGATCCATCCTTTCTTGCGATGCTTATTTATAGTTGGGCAATATATTATGTAAATACTTATCTATTGTTTAGGAATTTTCATACATCGTATCATGTGAGTATTATTGTGATTATTGTTGGGTTATTTGCGAACGCGTTGATTGCGGGAGATGCATTTTATTTTTATCAATATATGTTTGTTTTTTCAATTCAAAATGTATTGATTATGTTTCTTCATTTGGTGCTTATGTTTGGCGTCTTGATTATTTCAAGAAAATTGTCTTTTTATAAGGACACACTCTATGTATCAAGGTTTATATATATCAATCTGTTCATCCATTTTCAAATAGTAATGATTCATTTGATCAAAGATTTTGATGTAATGAGACAATATATATATCATGCTGAAGGGTATTATTATCAATCAATTTTTTATTCGAGTTTTGTATTTTATTTGATGTTGATTGTTAGTGCGATATTTTATGAAAATAAAAGAGCAGTGGAACGAAAACTTTTTGGTGAGTTGAGTGCCAAACAAGGAGATTTACGTCATTTGTTTGAAACAAGACCTTCGAAATTGATTTCGCAAATGAAAGAACTGGCTGCTAATGGAGAATATGAAAAGATATTGAATGAAACGAATAAGTATATGGGTTATCGTAAAAAGGTCTCGCATAAACGTATATTAGATAAATTAAATGATGATTTGCTGGCATATGTTACGATGGAAGTGATTGGTAAAGAAAAGAATATTGCGTTTGAAGTTGTTGTGGAATGTGAGCCAAATAAACCACTTAGTAAGATGCATTATTTTTTAGAGATGTATGGGATTGTTTTAGATAATGCGGTGGCTGCGGCGAAGAAAGCGAAATTACGATATGTAAAAATTGTTTTTGATCAACATAAAGTGATTGTTGAAAATAGTTTTGTGAAAGAAGATGTCAATCAACTTGTTGAGAAGAATAGTCTAAAAGGACACGAGACAAGAATCAATGGGCTTAAATTGCTTGAGTATTTGGAGCAAGAATCGAACATCAACGTGAGTGTTGATGTGAGTTACAGGGTTATTGTGTCATTGGAGGCGGAAGATTATGCTTAGGATGGAGTTATTTAGCAGCGTGATGATTCGAGCGATTATTTTATCGATTGGGTATTTTAGTGCTCTACATATTGCTTATAAGATCAAACCTTCTAAACGAAGTCTGATTGATGCGGTATTGATTGTTGGTTTGATGGTATTGATGAGTACGAGAGTGGAATGGGTATTGTTAAAAACCATTAGTTATTATGTTCTTGGATATTTGTTGTTGACGCTTAATCATCATAAGGATAAGTATGGATCATCAATGTTTTCTTTGATATTGTTTATGATGATTAGTGTGAGTGACCTGATATCACTCAATATTTTGGCTTCTTCAGAACTGCTTTTAAATGCGGTGAAGTACCAAGAAGAAAATATTTATGGTGTGTTGTCGGCGGTAATCCCATCAGTAGTGGGGATGGTGATGTATATTGTAAGTGCTTTGTTTGTCCAAAAGACGCTCGATTTTACGGTGGTGAGATCGAAAGTAACTTATTCGCTCTTTTCATTATTCTATCTCTTTTTAATAGTTCAAATTTCTTTGGTCATCACTCATATTATTGTATATATTAGTCCTACAATTGCTTTAGAGGATGTATATCAATTTATTGGATATACATATATACCAATGATTATTATCGGTGCTTTTTCGTTTTATTATTTACATCACATATTGAAATGGGAAAAAGTGATTAAGGCCCGTGAAGAAGAACTGTTAACAGCGGAACACAAAAGAAGAGATGGGTATAGGGCTAACCATAATGTCGATAATATTATATTGACAATCCATACGTTGACGAAAAACAATCAACATGATGAATTAAAAGCGTATCTTGATAAGCTGTAAATCAAGATGCGCTTTCTTTTTGAATACATTTTCTGTTATTTTGCGTAATTATTATCTATTTGAGTATTTAGTTTATATAATAGTTAGTACCAAGGGAAAGTAAAGGTAAAATGCGGATTAAGGTGGATGGATGTCTATGGGGGTAGACATCCATCTATGTCCGTAGTCATATGAGAAATCATATGACATTTTTAATACTATTATTTGTTTATATATAGTTGAGTTGGTACCTAATATAAACAAAAAGATGTTTTGAATCTACGATTTGATATTGCATTGTAATGATATTTAACATATAATAGTTTTTGAAGTAAAAAATAGTTGTGGTTGTGAGGAGAATTTATATGAATAACGATGAAATAAAGCAAAATGATTATGTAGATGAGATATCAATTAAAGAACTGATTCAAATTATTTGGAGTTATAAATGGTTGATCATCATTATCACAGTATTTTCTGGAATTATGGCTTTGACTGTAGCTAATGTGATGGGAAAAAGAAGTGAGCAAGTCGAGACCATTATTTCTCTTGAATGGAATGGTTTAATTGAAGGTACATATCCAGACGGAAATCGCTTTATTTATAACAATATGTTTGAGAGCTATGTTTTTGGTGATGCGCTAGAAGCAGCAGGAGTTGATGATGTCACTACGACTCAATTCAGAAATACTTTAAGCATCAAACCAATTTTGCCAAATAGTGCTGTTCAGCTTGTCCAACAAAGCATTGAAAATGGTGAGCAAATTACTTATTATGCAACAGATTATAAGCTGATTTTAGATTTAGGTGAACTTCCAGTCAATGAAGAAGAGGCAAAAATGCTGTTAGAATATTTGATTGAGGCATTTAAAACTGATTTTGAGAGTAAATATATTCAAAAAGCAGTAGTTTTAGAATATACAAATATTGATTTATCTACTTACGATTATGATGAGACATATCTCATATTTCTAAATCAAACTGAGCTACTTGAAAGTGTTGTGAATAATGCACTTTTAACTGGTGGTGACTTTGTTTCAAATACTTTAAATATTGGGTTTTCTGATTTGATTTCTAGATTAACTCTAATTCATGATGTTGATTTGTCTAATATCAATACTAGGGTAAGTAATTATATGCTGACCAAAGAAATAGATTTTTTAATTACAAGGTATACATTCCAAGTTGATCAAAAAACACTAGAACTCAATAAAAAAACTGATTATAAAACCGTTCTTACTCAAAATATTCTTGACTATACAGGTAGTGAAACTGTTGTAATTATTCCTGGGATGGAAACGGATTTTACATTTAACCCTTACATTAATACATTATATTCGGAACTAGTTTCTACCCAAGAAGAAATAGCAATCCTAGAAAATGATATTTCTTACATCGAAGATAGGATAAATCATTTAGAGTTGTTAAAAATTTCTGGTAATGGCGAAACAATCATTTACCAAAACCAAATAGAACTTGTAGAGCAAGATATAGAAGCAGCAAAAGAAAATATCACAGATGTTGCAGAAGACTTGAACGTTATGTTAAAAGAGTATAATACCTATTTAACTAGAAATAGTGTTATTCCGTTAACATCACCACAAGTAGTGAGTGATGTCAATGTTATGCTTTATACCGCCATTGGTACTGTTCTTGGTGGTATGGTGAGTTTGCTTGTTGTGTTTTTAAGAGAAACATTGAAGAAAGATTAATTCATTTCATCCTGGGTTAGAAAGCTAACTCAGTTTTTCCTCCGTAGCTTTTGCTATGGAGGTTTTTTGTTTTATTATATTAAGAAGTGTGGTATAATTTTCAGTGAAATTAGGATTTAGAATTATCATTTATTTGGAGGCTTATCTATGATGGATTATAAAAAATATATAGTATTATTTATCGATATAACAATAATATATTTAGGATTTATTTTTGCTTTACTTGTCTATAATGATTTTGATTTTGTGATGATAGATGCAAAAGATTTCACAAGAGAATTTCCATTTGTCTTGATTCTATATATTATCACTTTTGAACTTTTTGGTATGTATAAGAGTTTGTGGAGATTCGCTGGAATAGAAGAGTTATTACGTGGTGGCTTTGCAAACTTTATTGCAATTACTGTCGGATACTTAGCTGTCACAATGTTTGATGTTGGAGATTTTTCATTTAGTTTGTATTTCATAGCGTTTTTCGTGGTTAGTACTGGAACGATTGGCATGAGATTAAGTTATCGTTTGTATGAATTTTATCGAAATTATATGCAAGATAATTCAAAATTAATGAGAACTATAATCATTGGTGCTGGTAATGCTGGTGTGATGCTTGTTGATGAAATAAAAAGTAATAAAGAGTTTGATAAGGTTGTTGTTGGTTTTATTGATGATAATCATCAATTAAAAGGGAAACGAATTCATGGTGTCCCTGTTTTGGGTAGAAGTGAAGAAGTAGACGAGATTGTTGAAAAATATGAAATAGATAGTATTGTGATTGCGATTCCTAGTTTGAGTTTGAAAGCGACAACTGAATTGATCAATCAATTGGAGAAAACTGGTTGTCAAATTAAATTGATGCCGCCATTTTATGAAATGGTTGGGGATAAAAATGATTTGGTTAAAATACGTGATGTAAGGATTGAGGATTTGCTTGGTCGAGATCCAATTGTTTTAGAAGAAGAAGGAATTAAAGAATATATTGAGGATAAGACGATTCTTGTCACTGGTGGTGGCGGAAGCATTGGTAGTGAGCTCGTTAGACAGTTGCATAAGTTTCATCCTTCACGCATTGTGATTGTTGATATTTATGAGAATAATGTGTATGATTTACAAATGGATTTAGAAAGGATGTATCGAGCGAAAGTAAATGTGTTGGCTCCAGAAGTGATTGTGTTGATTGCGAGTGTGAGAGATAAAGAACGAATGGAAGAGATTTTTAAGAAGTATAAACCAGAGGTTGTTTTCCACGCTGCGGCACATAAACATGTTCCTTTAATGGAAGTGAGTCCAAAAGAAGCGATTAAGAATAATGTGTTTGGTACTTATAATGTGGCGCAATTAAGCGACCAATATAAAGTGAAAAAATTTGTCTTGATTTCAACTGACAAAGCCGTCAATCCAACAAACATGATGGGTGCTTCTAAACGTATGGCTGAACGTGTTGTGATGTCATTAAATAAGCAAAGTAAAACAGATTATGTCGCAGTTCGTTTTGGAAATGTGCTCGGGTCTAATGGCTCTGTTATTCCTTTGTTTAGAAAACAAATTGAAGAGATGGGACCAGTGACTGTTACTGACCCTGAAATTACAAGATTCTTTATGATGATTCCTGAAGCTTGTCAACTGGTGATCCAAGCTGGTGCTTATGCGAATGGTGGAGAACTGTTTGTTCTTGATATGGGTAAACCGATTAAGATTATCGATTTGGCGGAAAAAATGGTTCGCTTAGCTGGGTTTGAACCTTATAAAGAAATAGATATTATTTTTACTGGACTACGTCCGGGTGAAAAAATGTTTGAAGAGTTATTGGTTGATTATACCAAAGCGGTTAAAACAGAAAATGATAAAATCTATATAGAGCCAAAGGAACGCATTGAAGAAGATGATATTTTGGCGAAGTTAGATGAAATGGCAGATGCTATTCACAAGTGTACGGATAAAGAATGTGTGAAGTTTGCGAAAAAAATCGTAAAAACATATCAGTAATATATTAAAGAGCTGTTTATGTCATACATAAACAGCTCTTTTTAGTACCGAAAGATTGTATTGACAGAAGACATATCAATACATTGTAAATTATGTTATTTTTTGATACACTAAATTCATAACAAAAATTGAATAGGAGTGCTTGTATATGAAGATGAATAAGTACATAATTTTTGCGATATTAGCAGCGGTTTTATATGCGATAAGTACGCCTATTGCGAAGATCGTATTAGATACGTTATCACCTATTTTTATCGCTTCTTTATTGTATTTCGGTGCGGGATTAGGGATGATGATTGTTGGATATATTAGAAATAAATATACCAAGACAAACTATAAGCAGTTTACTAAAGAAGAATTACCTGCGATTATCGGAATGATCGTTCTTGATGTAGTGGCACCAATATTGTTGATGATTGGTCTTAGTACGAGCCATCCTGAAAATGTCTCTTTGCTTAACAACTTTGAGATTGTCGCAACATCTTTGATTGCGTTATTCATATTTAAAGAAGTGATACCAGCACGTTTGCGTTTGGCAATCGTGCTGGTGACAATTGCGAGTATGTTATTATCAGTCGAGGACTTTTCTGCATTCAGATTTTCTTTTGGGTCAATACTTGTCCTACTTGCGACTATCTCTTGGGGACTTGAAAACAATCTAACTAGAAAGTTATCGTTTTTTGATCCATTGAAGGTCGTGGTGATAAAAGGAATCTTTTCAGGGTTGACTTCACTAGTGATTGCGTTTGTTCTAGGGGTGGCAGAGTTTGATATTATCATGATTTTGATAACACTATTGCTTGGTTTTGTCGCATATGGGTTAAGTATTTTCTTTTATGTCACTGCACAAAAAGAATTGGGCGCAGCGAAAACAAGTACTTTTTATGCGTACGCACCATTTGTGGGGGCAATTCTTTCACTAATAATATTTTTAGAAACACCAGATATTACCTTTTATATTGCTTTTGCTTTGATGGCAATTGGGACATATTTTGCGACAACATCAAATAAAAAGAAAAAAGTAATTGGATAATAAAAGAATGCCTTACAGCAACCTGTAAGGCATTTGGTTATTTGTTTAGCAATT
>DFNN01000121.1 GCA_002376065.1 Caryophanales bacterium UBA3566 | reverse complement strand
GTATGTTTTGAGGCTTTTTTTTATGATTTTTTGTCCATAAACATATAAGGAGAAACATCCTCATAAGAAAAATCTTCTCCCAATGTATCAAATGGGATATTTTTATCACGAATTGTTTTTTCATTGCTTTTCTTTTGTTTCACTTCTTTATTCGATGTTTGTTCTTCATTTTGGTAAACCATTTCCTGCATCTTATCAATCAGTGAACTTTGTCTACCACTCTCTAAATGTTCTACTCCATAAGCAAAAGCATCCTTATCACCCATCATGATCAGTACTTCTTTTGCTCTAGTAATTCCAGTGTAGATGAGTTTTCGTTTCAACATAATCGAATAACTTCGAAAGATCGGCATAATCACTACTTTGTATTCACTACCTTGTGATTTATGAATACTCATCGCGTATGCATGTTTCAAATTGAATAAGTCACCCTTTTTATAAGTTACTTGTTTCCCATCAAAATCTACAATGACTGTATCATCACTGACACCAATCACCACACCTTGATCTCCATTCATAATCCCATCATCAATCTGATTGACAAGTTGAATGACTTTATCCCCAACTTTAAATATACGATGATTATGTTCAATTTCATTTGAGTTGTTTTTATTAAACTCTTTTTGCAATAAATCATTGACCGCATCAATTCCTGTATTTCCACGATACATCGGTATCAACACTTGAATATCTTCAAGTAAGTCAAATCCTTGTTCAATCAGATAATTGATGATGGTTTTCAATCTTTCTTGAAACTGTTCACTAGATTCACTGACAAAGTATCGATCAGGATAAACCTTTAATAAATCATTTGGAACGATCCCGTGATTAATATCATGTGCCAGTGAGATAATGTGTGAATCTTTTGCTTGTCGATGAATTTGTGACAATTTCACCACATTGATCAAATCACTTTCAATCAAGTCTTTTAATACTTGCCCTGGTTGTACACTTGGCAACTGGTCTTCATCACCAACCACAATCACTTTTGTTTCTTTTGGTATCGACTGAAAGAGTTGTGATGTTAAAAAGATATCCAGCATAGACGCTTCATCAATAATAATCATTTTCGCATTGACTAAATTGTTTTTATCATGAATAAAACTACCATCAAAATTGTATCCTAAGAAACGATGAATCGTTTCTGCATGTAACTTCGTCGTTTCATTCATTCGTTTAGCCGCTCGTCCTGTAGGGGCAATCAACTTCACTTCAAAGAGTGAATTATTATAAGAGATTGGGATTTGATGGTATTTTGCATAGACAAACACCAATCCATTGATGACTGTTGTTTTCCCTGTACCTGGTCCTCCTGTTAAGATAAAAAGATTTTGTTCCATCGCTTGATGAATTGCTTTTTTTTGTTTTTGCGTATAAGAAATTTCACTTACTTCTTCAAACAAAGTAATCAAATCATCTACTTTTTTCGCATTAATGTCCTCTACAACACTCGTCAATTCTTTGACTTTTAACGCGATATTCTTTTCTGCATAATAGACACTTTTTAACTTAATTTTGTCCTCTTCTTGGACAAAGAATTCTTCTTCAATTAACTCATCTAATAACGACATCAATACATCTTCATCAACGACATGTTCCTTACGGTTGATATGTTTACCCAAATATTCTTTCATTTGGTCAACTGTTAAATAGGTATGTCCAGCATTACTACCCATGTATTGATACAAATATATAATCATCGCTTTAATTCTACGCGGATCTGCTTCTTCAAATCCAAGTTCACGAGCGATAATGTCCGCACGCTCAAACCCAATTCCTTCAATATCATACATCAATTGATATGGATTTTCTTCGATAATTGAAATCGTATCTGTTTGATAATATTTAAAGATTTTCATTGCGGTTTTCGGTCCTATTCCCCAAGAATAAAGTTTGATCAATGTGCTTTCAGAAGCTTTGTTATCAACAATGCTTTCTGTGATACTTTCTTTTATTTTGTCCGATAATTTAGGCACCGTATCCAATATATTTGGATCATCTAATATTTGATCAATCGCGTCTTTTCCTAAGGTCTCAACAATGTTTGTCGCTGTTTTTATTCCCACACCTTTAAACAAATCACTTGATAGATATTCAATCAAACCAGCAATACTTGTTTCACTTTGTTTTTCATAACTTTTTACCAAAAACTGTAAGCCATATTTAGGATGTTCTTTTGTTTCTCCATGAAACTTATAACTTTCTCCTCTTAACGGAAGTGGAAAATATCCAGTGACTGTCATATAATCATCAAGAAAAAAGAGCGACTTCTTTAAATCAGTCTCTTCTACTTTCACTTTTAGGATGTTGAATGAATTGTCCTCACTATGAAAGACAATTGATTTGATTGTACCTACTAAATAATTCATTGTTGCCTCCTAAATATGCTTTACATCAATGATACTGTTTACGTTCACGAATTACTTTTTTGTTGAATATGGTATCGCTCTTCAACACGCATTATGATATTTTCTCTAAGAGTAATACACGATCAAGTGGTCCATTTTCAATACGTTCATATGTCGCACTTTTTAACAAACGAAAACCATTAAAACGACGAACCCATTCTTCGGTCGTCAAATTATGTGATCTTAACACACCATTAATGGCATATGTATTATGTGCCATTCTCACTGCTTTGGTGCGTTTGATCATATCTTCAGTCAAATAAAAATTCAGTTTCAACATCAATAACCCTTTTGGTTTTAACAATCTTTTAATTTCTTCAATCATTTGTTCAGAAGTTTCATAAGGCACAACATCTAAAACATTAGAAGATAATACTCCATCAAAAGAACCATCTTCATAAGAATCAAGTATTACATGTGTTCCAACTTTTGTTTCAATCGTATTTATATTTGAGTTCTTTAAGGTCTCATTCAAAGTTTCAATCGCTTTTAAAGAAGGGTCAATTGCAAGACCATGTGTCATTTTACTTCCTAACAAAGCAGCGGTTAAGATACAATATCCTGATCCAGTTCCTAGATCTAATATTGTACTCGCATAATCTCCAACATCTTTAATATATTGATCAAGTTCATGTTCAACTTTCATATCTTTTTTATCCAAAGTCATTGGTTTATGCTCTTTAAAAAAATCATTCCAAAACTCGATGAGTTCTGTATTTATTTTACCTATATTCATAAGCATCTCCTTTTTTTCTTACCAGTATTATTATACCATCTTTTTCAGGTTTTTAATGGATAAATGTGATGTGACAAAAATGATTGGTTTAACTATTACAATATCATCTTAGATAAGGTATAATAAAGATAATAAAAATTTGTAGGAGGACGATATGAAATTTAACGAGTATCAGTACGAACGACCTAACTTAGAAACATTCAAAAAAGAGATGGAAGAATTATTGTCTTTGATTGGCACAGATAAAGATCCATCAATAGAAATTGAAGCGATTCAAAAAGTATTCAAACTGCAAGACTACATCGATTCAATGATGCAGCTTGTTGGAATTCGCAATAGTTTAGATACAAAAGATGCATTTTATGAAGAAGAGCAATCTTTCTTAGATGAAAACAGTCCACATATTCAAGAAATGAATCAAAAATTCATCAATAAATTGCTTGAATCTAGTAACAGAAAAGCACTTGAAGATGAATTTGGGACCTATATTTTTGATAAATATGAAGTCGCAAAAAGAACATTTAAAAAAGAAATTATACCTGACTTACAACAAGAAAACAAACTATCAACTGCTTATTCTAAATTGCTTGCTGGGGCTGAAATTGAGTTTGATGGTGGAACTTATAACTTAAGTCAAATGAGCCCATTCACCCAACATAAAGACCGTGACATTCGTCACCGTGCTCAACTCGCTGTGTCTGCTTGGTTTGAAACTGAAGAAAATGAAATTGATCGTATTTATGATGAAATGGTGAAAGTACGCCACAACATCGCAAAAACCTTAGGATATGACAACTTTGTTAGGCTCGCATATGATCGTTTAGGTAGAACAGATTACGGAGCAAAAGAAGTCAAAAAATACCGTGAACAAATCTATGAAGAAGTTGTTCCTTATGTGAGTGAACTTGTGAAAAGAAAAGGAAAACGTTTGGGCATTGAAGAGTTAAAATCTTATGACTTAGCACTCTCATTCTTAAGTGGTAACCCTACCCCTAAAGGGGATAGAGCTTGGCAAGTAAATCATGCCAAAGATATGTATGAAGCAATGAGCAAAGAAACAAGTGACTTCTTCAATTTTATGTTGGACCATGAATTGTTAGAGTTAGATGCAAAACCAGGTAAACAAGGTGGTGGATACTGTACCTTTATTCCTGAATATGATTCTCCATTCATCTTTGCGAACTTCAATGGTACTAGCCATGATGTGGATGTATTGACCCATGAAGCAGGACATGCATTCCAAATTTTCCAAAGTAAAAACTTGTTACCTGAATATCGCTGGCCAGGATATGAGGGCGCAGAAATTCACTCAATGAGTATGGAATTTCTAGCTTGGCCATGGATTGATAAATTCTTTGAAGAAGACACAGAAAAATACAAATTCAACCATCTAGCAGGAGCGATTTCGTTCTTACCTTATGGTGTCGCAGTTGATGAATTCCAACATGGCATTTATGAACAACCGAACCTTTCAAAAGAAGAACGTAAATCTTTATGGAGAAGTATTGAAAAGAAATATTTACCATTCAAAGATTATGATGATGACGCATTCTTAGAAAAAGGAACCTTCTGGTATCGTCAAGGACACATCTTTGGAGCGCCATTCTATTACATCGATTATACATTAGCACAAGTGGTTGCTTTCCAATACTGGGTTCAATCACACGATGATTATGAGAAAGCCTTTAGTAAATACTTAGATCTTTGTAAACTAGGTGGATCGAAAGGATTCTTAGACCTCTTAAAAAGTGCTGATTTAAAAAATCCATTCATTGATGGAACAATAAAAGAAACATTGATTCCTTTAAAAGAATATCTAGATAGTATAGATGATACATTGCTTTAATGAAATAAAACCGTAAAACAAACTAATTGTTTGTTTTACGGTTTTTCATTTTATATGCATAATATGTAACCAATTTTAATATAAAATACATCCCAAATAACAAAATGTATAACCACATACGTTGATTTTGTATAAGGATTAAATGTAGTCCTATAGAAAGATAAAACACATAAGATAATTGATGAAGTTTCTTCCATTTTTTATACCCCATATGTTTCCTGATAAACTGAAATGAGGTGACAAATAATGGAATGACAATCACTGCGGCTAGCAGACCAAAATAAAATGAAATACCTCCGCCAAATAACCCGATATCATCTAAGTAATATTCAAGATATCCTAATGCATGGGGGAACAATAAAATCGTCCCTATGACAGCCAGTTCAGCGCGAACCATAAACAGTCTTTTTCTTAGTGTACCTTTGTCCATTACACCAGAAAACATGACTACAATAAACACGCCAAAAGGAACATACCCCATACTGACAATGTTGGCTTCTTCTCCGCCATAAATCAGCGCAAGAATCGCAACCATACCATAAAATACATACCGATAATGATGAATTGTTTTATAAAAGAAAAAAGAAAAGATGCTAATGAGGGCGGTTGTTGTTAAAATAATCGTCATTAGTCATCATCCTCATCTTCGTGTTCATCGTCATCATCTTCGCGTTCTGACGCACCTGCGAGTTCATCAACTGTATTCGAGTATGTCTCATTGGTCGCACCAGCTAGTGCATCAATCGAGTCACTCACTGGTTCTTGCACAAGGGCAAGTACCCCAATCACAAAGAAAAGCAGTAACAAAATTACATTTTTCATCTCACCACAACCATATTTCACATTTGCTTAATGATATCATATTCAAATGAAATACACAATAATCAAGAAGTTGCTTTAAAGATGATTTCTTTTAGTTTTACATCATTTTTTGCATAGATGTTCAAAAGATGGTTCCCCTTCTTAAGTTCAACATATATCTTACCATCTATAGACTGATGTTCTGTTTGATTGATAGATATGATGGTATCGGAAACATCTTCACCAATGACCTCGATCACAAACATTTGTTTCTTTGAAGCATAAAATGTGTAATTCACCCACTCATCTTTTGATAAATAAAGATATAATGCATCTTCTTCATTCATCGATTCACCATTGTATTGTTTGAAATTGGGTGTAATGATTTGATTGTTTTGATTGGCAATCCTTAAGCCTTGAGACTTCCTAAATGATGTCTCATGTACTTTCACGTTATGTTTAGAGATTCCTTCCCCCTCATAATCAAACGCATAAGCAGGTGTGGTGAAGGTATCTTTACATACTATATGATTGCTTACTTCATGATGGATGAAAGAATAATCAAACTGAATATATTCTAAGAGTTCATCTAAGACATCTTTTGCTTCTTCTTTTGATAATGTATGTGTTAAGAATGCTTCCCAATTTTTGGGCTTTTTAAAACTGACAATGGAGTTATCTATATCCATTTTTTTATATGTCCAAAAAGCATAAGATATATTGAGTTGTTCATACATCTTAAATACTGCACTATACCATTCTTTGTTATTTTCGCCACCTTCACCCATGATTAGTGGCACATGTAATTTTTCTCTTAAGTCTATATAATCTTTGATACTCTCTTGATCAGGATTGCTCCAATATTTATGAAACTGTAGTAATATATTGTCATCTTCTAAAGAAGAGAATATTGATAAATCTGTCGACCAGTGTAATCCTTCTAAGGTGATCATATGATGTGGGTCTACTTTTCTAATTTCTTTGATGATGGACTCATATAAAGGCATCAACTGATTGTTGAAACTAGAAAACCATTTTGGTAGGGGCTCATTTAACAAATCATACGCTACAATGTATTCTTCATTTTTGTATCTATCCGCAAGTGTTTTCCATACAAAAATGGTTTGTTTTTGATAAAGAGGATTGAGAAATAATCTCGGAATATCATCAATTGAATTGTCAATATTGGTCCCAGTTTGTCCTCCAGGAGCTGCGTGTAAATCTAAGATGACGTAAATACCTTGTTTTCTTGATTCAGCGATCATTTGATCTAGCATCTTGAAGTGAGATTCAATCACACAGAGTGTCTCTTTATCTTCACTTGCTTCAAACAAAAACTGATAATCAAGTGGTATTCTTATACAGTTAAATCCTTCTTCTTTGATCAGTTGAATGTCTTTTTCTTGAAAAAATCTTCGAAACCATTCTTCAAAAAAATATTCTGCATATCCTTCACTGATATAAGATGTTATATACTCTTTGATTCTTCTAGGTCGATCAAGTGTTTCATAACTCTTAATCATATATCCTTCTAATAGTAACCATCCACCAATACCAACACCCTTTAAATACAAAGGGTGTCCATGTTGGTCGATGATTTCTTTTTCTTTTGCTTTACAATACAGTTTATCCATTATTTGATCGCTCCATCTGATATACCTTTAACGATGTGTTTTTGCAAGAAAATATAAACAATGACAATCGGCAACAATGCCATAATCAAAATCGCTAGAATTTGACTCCAGTCACTCGTATATTGTCCAAACAACATTTTCGTTGACAATAATAAAGTATATCGGTTTTTATCACTAATCATCAACAATGGTAATAAAAAGTCATTCCATATCCAAAGAGCATTTAAGATGACGATGGTTGCGGTGATTGGTCGTAAGATTGGGAACACTACTTTATAGTACAGTTGAAATTCATTACATCCATCAATTAAAGCTGCTTCTTCAATTTCTTTAGGAATATTTTTCGTAAATCCATGATATAAGAAAATCGCCATAGGAGAACCAATCCCAACATAAACGATTGCGAGTCCCCATAAACTTCCTTGAACATGTAAATCATGTGTCACTCTTACGAGGCCAATCATAATCGAATGAAATGGGATCAACATCGACATCACAAATAAACCAAAGAACAACCCACTTAGTTTTGTTTTCGTTCTAGCGAGTTTATATCCAGCCAAAGAAGCCGCGAAGACTATCCCTGAAACACTCATTAAAACAAGTAAAAATGTATTGAGTAAACTACGTAAATAATTCGTTTTTTGAAAAACGTCAATATAGTTATTCCATTGTATTTTTTCTGGTAAGGATAAGATATTGGTGTATATTTCACCATTCGTTTTCAAAGAATTTAAAACGGCCAAAAGGATTGGTGAAAGCGTAAATATTGAAGCCGCTATGATGAAAACAATCACTACTACTTTACCGATCAACGCAAGTATGTTTGCTCTCATTACATCTCCACCTCTTTTCGTTTCATCACTAAGAGTTGAATCAGTGTAATCCCTAAAATTAGGACAAATAATACAACAGCTTTCGCACTCGCATATCCAAAACGGCTTTGCATCGCAAAGGCTTCACTGAATATGTTTAATGAGACGACCTGTGTTGCCCTACCAGGACCTCCACCAGTTAAAGCATATACTTGATCAAATACTTTAAAAGATGTCGATAAAGCAATAAATACACCAATGGTTATAGAGTTGGCAATGAGTGGTCTAACAATATGCCAATTGATTTGTAATTTAGAAGCTCCATCAATTCTCGCTGCTTCTAGTAATTGTTTGGGAATATTTTGTAACGCAGCGATATAGATAATCATTAGATATCCAACACTTCCCCATAAGGACAAGATTAAGATACTATAAAATGAATATTGGGGATTACCGATCCACGATTCATCTAAAATCATGAGACCAATTGTATCGGCCAAATATGGAAATACACGTGTAAAGATAAATAACCAAATAAATCCTCCAACAATCATACTAATCATATTCGGAAAAAAGAAGATTGTACGGAATACATTTTTCGTTTTCTCAAAAGATTCAATGATGACCGCAAGTAATAAAGCAATGATGTTTTGTAAAATCACCATATAAATAACATATTTTGATGTGAACAATAACGACTGTTTAAAATTTTCATCTCCTAGTAATTCCTTATAATTGGAGAACCCCACATAATCTCCGTATGTGGGGTCCAATCCATTCCAATTTGTCAAACTGTACCAGAATCCACCCAGCGCAGGATATAAAACAAATGTGGAATATAGAAGGAAAGCTGGAAGACAAAATATCAATAAAATACGATTACTATTTTTCATTATTTTGGCCTCCTGAAGAATCAGTTATTGATTGTCTATTGCACTTTGCCAAGCTGCATCTATCGCATCAATGACTTGTTGTTTTGTTTTATCTCCTAAGTAATACTCTTGTAACATCAACGCTGTTTCATCAGTAACACCGTTTGGTAATCCTTTTTCTAAATATGCTTTTCCTTGTGCAACATAAGCCATTGCTTCATCTACCCAAGGGAATGTATCATAAGTATGAACACTTGATAATGGATTGAATTTTAATTCCGCAAATAAATCACTTGAATGCTCAGCATCTAAAATGAAGTTGACAAGTTTGATTGCGATATCTTTATTTTCAGATGTTGGTGAAACTCCTAAAGAAGTCGATGTACTTAAGTTGATCATTGTTGTATCAGGATTGTTTGTGACAGGTAATGGTGCTAATCCAATATTCATATCAGGGTTAACATCTAAGATACTACCTGACATCCAAGGTCCTTGTACCCACATTGCAGCTTCTCCATTTGCGAAATCAGCTGAACCAGCTGCTCCACCAGTTTCAAATGCTCTTTCTGTTCCGTTTTCCATAATCAAATCAATGATGCCAAATACTTCATCAATATCTGCATATGAACCAGTACCGCTGTTCATATTTTCAATAAAATTAGGTTCTTCAGAATTGATCATACCACCTAAAGATAACGCCATCAACAATTGTGGAATCCATGACTCTTGGAATGCGAGTAAAAATGGTGTTTGATCATTCGCATTTAACGTATTGACAACTTCTTCCATTTCACTTAATGTTTGTGGAGGAGTTAAATTGTATTGTGCAAAGATATCTTTATTATATAGGTATCCCCATGCCAAACTTTCAAGTGGCAACGCAACAATTTTACCATCATATGTCACCGATTCTAATACACTATCATAAACTGAGTTCGTAAACTCAGCATCACTTAAATCTGCCAAATATCCAGCCTCATAATAATCAGGAATATCTGCGATCGCATGCAATGTATAAACATCAGGTGCGTCATCAGATGATAATCTAGCTTGTAATAGTTGTTGTGCTGTATCACTACTAGGCATTTCTAAATTGATTTTGACAATAATGTTTTCTTCTTCTAACATTTTTTGTTCGAATAATTCAAAGTAATCTTCGAATTGTTCTTGGAATCTAGGGAAACTCATAAAGACATCGAGTTCAACCTCACGTAAATCATCTTCATTGTTCTCGCATCCTGTGATGACAAAAACAGAAACTAAGACCGACATTAAAATGAACAATTTTTTCATATTCAATTCTCCTTTGTTTTTGATTCCATTATACAAACAAAGCGTTTACATTTAATTGGACAATCTTGATTAAGTTATTGGATAATATTGATATTTTTATCTCTAAACTGAATGGGAGTCAACATTGTTTCCTTTTTAAATACTCGATAAAAGTACTGTACATCAATATAACCCGACATCACAGATACAGTAGAAATACTAAGTGCTTGGTGTTTTTTTAATAACCTTTTCGCATACGTTATTTTCTTATTGGTGATGTATTGTTGGACACTCATTCCGACTTGCTTTTTAAACAATCTACTTAAATGTTCTTTTGATACATGGTAAATATCCGCAATATCGGCTAGTGTAATAGATTCGGTAAAATGATTGTCGATGTATTTTTGCACATCCAATATTTGCACTTTTTTGTACACATCTTTTTCAATGATTGCTTGCATCATCATCGATAAACTCTTTTGTAAGGAAGTAAAATTAAAAGCATTATAGTTATGATTGATTGCACCTTCTAAGTTATACTCATCTTCTAAGCGAATTAAAAATCGATGCATATCTGTATAGATGAACTCTGATAATTGATTGTTCATTTCTTTTGATTTGATCAAATCTTCTAACTGATCCAATTCAGTTAAGAGTTTCTTTTCATCTACAGTAATCAACGCTTTATAGATGATATTTTTTAATTCATAATACTTATTTAACTCAAACTTTAAGTCTTCATTACGCAATATTTCTTCAATATACTCATAACTCTGATTCTCTTTGATAATATCGGTTGCTCTTTTTACTGCGCTTACAAGTTCTGCTTTTACGACTGGTTTTAATAAGTAATCAATTGCTTTTGTTTTCAATGCTTCGTGAAGATATTTATAATCTTCATACCCACTCATCACGATAATTTCACATGAATAATCATGTTCCCTTACATATTGTAACAACTGTGCACCATCTACTTTTGGCATTCGCATATCAGTAATAATCAAAGAAAATGGATATTTTTCTAATAAGGTGATTGCTTCTTCTCCATTGGTTGCTTCGCTAAGTTCGTTGAATCCATAGTCATTCCAATGAATGACCTTTTTGATCAATTGTCTACTCCATAGTTCATCATCTACAATCAACAATCTCATGCGATAACCTCCTTCGGTAAGTTCATCGTTACTTCTACGCCACCTTGTTTTGCTTTTAATAGTTTGATTCCGTATTCTTTTCCATAAAGTAATTTGATTCTTGAATCAATATTGACAAGTCCAATACCAGCAAAATAATCATCATCGGAAATAATTAAGTGATTCTCACGTTCAATAAATTGTTGATTGATTAATTTGCGAGTTTTTTCATCCATTCCTGAACCATTATCGATAATATGAATCACAATATCCTCATTCATCTCACAATGGATTTTAATGCTCCACAAACCTTCTTTATGTTTGAATCCATGTTTGAACGCATTTTCAATAATCGGTTGGAGTGTCAGTTTTGGTACGGGAACACTTTTTAAACGGGCAGGTATATCAATCTGGAAATCAAGTTGATCCCCAAAACGTAATTTTTGAATACTCAAATAGTTTTCAATATGTTGGAGTTCTTCTTTTATTGTTGTTGAATCTTCGTTGATTTTCATGGAATATCGAACCATATTACTCATTTTAATCGTCGCGTCATATATATCTTCCGCATCTACGTTTAATGCCATTCCACCGATTAACTGAAATGTATTTGCCAAAAAATGGGGATTGATTTGCGCTTGTAATGCTTTTAATTGAGCACTTTGGATATCGATTTTGTTTTTATATCTTTCTTTGATCATTAAAGACATCTCATCAATCATTTTATTGTAGCTTTTTTCTAACAGATTGATTTCATCATAATTTTGAATATCACCTTTCACATGACTAAACTCAAATTCATTCATATGATCCACGAGTTTAATAATTGGCATGGTGATTTTGTTTGATAATATGATCGCTGTAGGTATAGTCACCGCAAGTGATATGAAAATAATTAAAAGACCCGTTGTAATCAATTGATTGTTAAACGCATCAATATATTCACTGTCAATCAAAGAAGCAAGGTATACATCATTATTCGATATTTGTCTGATCCAAATATATTGTTCATCATCTTGGTAAGAGGTGATGTTTGTTTTGTATTTCTCAAGCAAATTTTCCTCTTCTATATTTGTTTCATTGCTTGCGTATACCATTTCATTAGATGAAAAAATAAGGTAATCTGTATTGTCACCAAAAATTGAATCAAACTCATTTGTCAATGATTGATTGAGTTGAATAATGATGACACCCAATTCTTCTTGTGTTTGAAAATCATTGATTGTATGATAAGCCACGATGTTGTTTTGATGTGTCGAAAATCCAACACCCATAGGTATCCCTTGTAAATCATGATACGGATTCATTATGACGGTAGATTGTGACCTTAACCCATTCTCATAATCTAATGACACAAGCAAATTTGATTGATTAGAAATGACAGTGATTTTATTCGCTAAGTTCGCATTGGTGTAAAGCGCATTTCTTAATATGCTTTCAATTTCTGTAGAGGATTCATACACATCATCTACAGATGTTAATAAATTCTCTTCAATATGCATCGAATACATGACATCTTCTAATTGTTCGATTTTAGAATTCATATGTTGTGTGGCCCATGAAATCTTCGTTTTACTTTCTTCTAAGTTTGATTCGATTTGATCATCACTAACAAAAACCAGTGAATACACCAAAAAAGCGATTATCGGGATAATCGTAATCACCAATATACTCACAATTAGTCTTGATTTAATGCTCTTCATAAAACCACCTCATTTTTCTTTATCATATATTATTTTTTAGGGCAAGTCAAAATAAAAATATCAATATTGTCCAATATTTTCATTTTGACTTAATAATGTTTTAATAAGTAAGATATGCTATAATAAAGTATCCTTTATAGGAGGTGCCTAAAACATGAACGATATTTTTGAAAGTATTTATTTTGAAACCATTATCCTTTCTTTGCTTTCTGGAGCATTTGTTTTGATGTTATTTACACTTCTTTTGTTCTCTATTCAAAAGAATCCATATATGAAATATTGGGGGCTTTTTTGGGTTAGTACAACCTTGATGTTTTTGTCTTTATTTGTTTCAATCCATGTTGATTCTATCTTCTTTGTAGGATTATATCTATGGTTTGTTTTGCTTGCTGGTTATTTTTTATACAAAGGATGCTATCTATTTATTAATAAGAAAGAGTCAAATAGCTTACACATCATTATCCTAATATTTGCATTGATTATCCTTCCTACCATATTATTTCCAGACTGGATTGGCTGGGGTATAGTATTTGCTTTTTTAGGATATGGTCTCTATTTATTTTCAATTGGAAAAAGTTATTTATCATTATCAAAAAGAACCATGACTTATCTAGGTATTATTATGATTGTTTTTTCAGTATTTTCAATCATTTATCCCTTTATCCTTTTTAGTACTTGGTTTCTCAATTATGGTTACTTACTATTTGGAATACTTGGTCTTTTTATGGGTATATCTTTATATTTGGTTCATTTTCAAAAAGAAAGGCAAGCTTTTATATCAGTTCAAAACAAATTGGAATATCTGATTATGCATGATCCTTTGACCAATCTTTATAACCGTGCTTATATGAGCGAAGTCTTCAATGAAATGATGAACAATGGTGAAATCAATGTAGGATTGCTGTTTATTGATATGAATGATTTCAAACTTGTCAACGATCGATATGGTCATCGAGCTGGTGATGAATCTTTGGTTCATATTGCCATAGAGTTAAAAGAGTTGTTTTCTAATACAGCAGATGTTTGTCGCTTTGGTGGAGATGAGTTTGTGATGATTCTTCGAGATACAACTTATGAATCTGTAAAAAACGTTCAAGAACTGATTCTTAAATTTCATCCCACTTTACCGTATGATGTTGATATTACTTTGGCAGCTGGAGTGTCATTTAAAGATAAAACATCGCAAGATATATACACTTTACTTGATGAAGCAGAACGTGAAATGTATTCCATCAAACAAACACAAAAATCATGATATTACAGCCAACAAACAGTTGGCTTTTTTCATGGAAAAACCCCACTAAATAGTGGGGTTAAGGAAATAAGATGATATATTCAATTTAACTATTGAATAGTTAATACATAAACAGTTGTATTTGCGAGTGTAACAAGGATAAAGAATAATGTGTTAAAGAATACACCAGTCCAAATATTGCCAGTTTTTATTGACAATCTTCTAGAGATTATCGCAACAAATGACAATGTCGGAACAAGTCCCATAGCCAAAATTCCACTTAATGAGAATGTTGGATATGCCGCAACACCTGTGTTGTATAATGTTCTATATTGATAAACTAAGAAAATAACAACAGGTCCAGCCAATAAGAACGCTGCTAAAAGGTCACCTTTCCAGTTTTTGCAATTTCTAGTATTGACATATACTGTGACTGCTGCCGCTAAGAAATAGATAAAGAATAGTGGCATATATCTAAATGCAGCGACGAATTGATGACTATTAAAGATCTTAATTGCATATGTATAGAATCTAAAGTCTGTTAAGAAAATCCATTCAACTAATGCTACAAGTAATAATAGAGTAAATGTCATTGTAATTGCTACAATTGCACTAGCAAGTAACTGTTTCCAAGTTGTTTGTATTCCAAATGGATTTTTCACTTCTTTGTTCACATTAAATAATCCTGCGGTACCAAAGACGATTAAGAAAATCAAGCCCGCACTGGCAATCGCCCAATATACAATAGTATTTACTGAAGGAGCTGAATAATAAGTCGCCTCTGTAAATAAATCAGTATTGGTTAAGAACCATCGATATAGCAATGCCATCAATACCAAAATCAATCCATATAATGTCACTCTGCGTGCTATGTTAACAGCTTTTTCATTGTTGTCTTTAAAGATTGAAGCAATCCATACAGCCAATACAACGAAAGCCACAGCACCAAGTAAATAGTACATTGAATCTGCGAGTGTTTGTAATCCAGTTCCACTACGATTCATAAAATCAGTTAAGAAGTATGCACTTAATAGTGTCGCAAGGAGAATCACGATTGTTTTTAACATTTTTTCTTCTTTTGACACCGGTAATTCTTCTATGATTTCTAAATCTTGACTTGTTTCTTCTTGAATGTTTTCTTCTTCCTCTTCTTCTTTTTTATAAACCATATTGAATACAGGGAATTTAGTAAGTACGGTAAATAATGGGAAAATCATTGCGATCAATGCAAGTAACCCAATCAATGTAAATGCTTCTTTTAACCACCATACTTGTGATGTAGTTCCTGTATCAACACCATAAGATTCAAGTGAATCTAATCCAGCCAAATTCAGTTGGAAGGTAAAAGCTCTTTCAAAAAACTCAATCGTATTTTCTCCACTTTCAAGTGACCAAGTGTTTTGTGGATGAGTTTCATCAGGAGTATAGATAACGCGTTGTCCACCATCTTGAATATAGAATTTTCCAGCTTCAGCTGAACCTTCATCTGTACGTCCAAGAATAGCTAACCCAACTGCGTCATTGACAAAATCTTTATAGATAACTGAACCTACTGGGTCTGCTGAGTTGTCAAAGAAAAATTGATCATAATGTGCCGCGATTGTACCATAACTTCTTGATTGGAAGAAATTTTGTGGGTCTGGAACACCTATATAACGTAAATCAGAACCAACTGGTAAAGCCGCTGCTATTTTTCGATAACCATTTGTCGCAAAATCCATTTCATCAAAAACAACTGCATATGTTGATGAGAACCCACCCATTGAGTGACCACTTACACCAATCATACCATTACCATCGTCATCTTTTAATACATAATCTTGATCATACATGTATTGCACTGCATCATAAACTGAACGCACAAAGAAATTGAATTGTGCAGGAGTTTCCCACACAGAATCCCCATGGTCATACATATCAAACGCAAGTACAACATAACCCCTACGAGATAATTCAATCGCACCAATTTCTTGCATTTCTGCATTGTTCAAATATCCATGTGTTAAAATTACTGCCGGTGCTGGATTGCTCTCATCTACATCATTTGGTAGATATAGATACCCAGATAACTCACCATTGTCTGTTTCAAAACTAATTTTATCAACATCTACTGAAAAAAACGAGTTTTGAACAGTTGAAGCAAATAAGCTCGATACAATCACTACTACGAGTAATGCAATTAACCAATTTAATGGTCTTTGTAATTTCTCAATCATTATTACCCTCTCTTTTTTTTGGATTTTTTTATATAATTTGAATTATATAAACAAAATGGAAGACAAGTTCTTAAGCAAAAATAAAAAGAGTCCCAAAACAAAAAATACGATTATACGTGTTTTTTGGCTTTATCTATGGACTCTAAGCGCTTTCATTAACTTGTTGTAATCATTTTATCACTTTAAAGTATTTATGTCAACAACTGATTACTACCCTAAGAAAAAGAACTTATGGATGCTCCATAAGTTCAAAGGTTTATACTAATTTCTATCAATCAAGGATACTATATCCATCAAATACCAATAAATGATTCTAATTCAGACATGATCATAAAATGAAATACGAGCACCAAAGCACCCATCACTATAAATAAAATCCTGGCAAATGTTCGTCCATACAAATCTTCAAAATCATAAAACTTTATGCGAAACGTAATCGTGAGCCAGAGAATTTTTAAATTCACCCCTAAGAGTCCCATCAAGATCAAATATCCTCCTAAGAGTAAGTATACCCAGTCAGCAAATGACATATTATTCCTTCTTCCAATAATCTTACTGCTTATTTCATTATACCACTTCTTTTCTTTTAAGGGTATGTTCTTTTCTAAGTTACTAAGCAACGCTCCGTTGCTGTTTGTAAACAAATAAGGCATTGTCTTGTGCATATTCTTGTTATATACTACTAATAGATGACAAAAGAAAGGACACGGGCAGAATATGAATTTTGGAGAAAGACTAATATCAATCAGAACTAGCAAAGGAATCACACAAGAACAACTAGCAAAAGAGATGGGCGTTTCACGCCAGGCTATCTCTAAATGGGAACGCAATCAAGGATTACCTGATTTATACAACATTCAACAGTTGGCATCTATTTTAGGAGTCAGTGTTGACTCGTTGATCAATAATCAACCAAGCAATGATAGACAACCTCACAACCATTATGACCAACAACCAAGTGGGATGAATTTTATCAAGAATTTACTTTATAAGGCCAGACATACAACCAACACAAAAAAAGCACAAAAAATTAAAAACTGGTTATTAGTTGGTGGTGGACTTGGTGTCCTCATTGGTGTAATCATCAGTATTTCAGGCTTTTACGGTTTTGTCAAAGGTGGCTTTGACAGTGTCAACAGTTTCGGAAATGACCCAACTGATTTTTATAATACAGGAGGATTCACAGAACCTAAGGCCTTTAACCCAATTCCTTATATGGCCATGTTTATGGGTGGAGGCTTCCTTGCTGGTATTAGTATGTATGCCGTGTATGGAGGGCTCGCTATTACGGTCGCAAAGGTTACCACAAACTTCTTAGATGACCGGGCAAAATGTCCAAAATGTGGCGATGAAGTTGATGCTGATGAGGATGTTTGTTCTACTTGTGGATTCAAATTAAAAGAACATTCTGAGATCGCATGTTCCTGTGGAAAAATCAATAAAGCAACTGACGCCTATTGTCGCAGTTGCGGTCTAGCGTTAGAAAAAAGTCACCTCTAGGTGACTTTTTTCATACTTTCATCTAATGAAAGTACATAGGAAACAACTTGTGATATAAGCAAATATAATGCGATTTGTTTCCAAGTAAACCTAGGATGTAATCGCCAAAACAAATAACCGAACTTTACTGCCAGAATCATGAGTTCAAATAGTAGGATAATAGTGGTGAAATTTGACGAGGATAATTGAACTACTTGAACATATAATATATAAGAAAGTCCATGCGTTATCAAATTGATGAAAAGCACATTCAGCAAGGCTTTCTTTGTGAAAAGTTTACAAACATAGGCAACAACCAAATTAATCAAAATAGAACTTAACATGGACCCAATATTCAGTACAACAAATATGATAGAATTAAAATCAATCAGTGATCCAAGTGAAGGTTCAATTTATTGACTAACAAAAAAAAGAATCAACTAACTGATTCTTCTTTTTGTTTGATAAATTGGAGAAAGGATTCTACTAATTGAAAATCAAACTGACTTCCCTTATTGATATCAAGTTCAATTTTCGCTTCTTCAATACTTAATTGTGTTTTATATCCACGGTTTGATATCATCGCATCAAACGCGTCACATATCATAACTATTTTAGCAAGATAAGGAATATCATGCCCTCTTAATCCATAAGGATATCCGTGTCCATCGATACGTTCATGATGATATAGAATAATCTCTAAGATTTTTTCATCATCTACACCATTACGAGCGAGCATAAATCCTCTAAACGGATGGTAGTGAATCGTCTCTCTTTGTACTTGAGATAATGTTGTTACACCACTGAAGAGTGACTGATCAAAGTACGATTTTCCCAAATCATGTAAATACCCACCAATAAATAATCGATGAACATCTTTTGAATTTAAGTTTAAAAATACTCCAAAATCTTTACATAAGGTAGCGACATGATAAGAATGGCTATCGATATCTTCATCATGAATATAGTTTATATTGCTATGTAATGCTTGATAATCTTCATTTGTTCTTAACATATGTCCACCCTCTTCAAATATATATACAAAGTGCAAGATACTTTTTCTCAAAAATATCAAAAAAAAACACAATTCTTTTGAACTGTGTTTTAGAGATATTAACCTTGTTGTTTTGCTGGTATGAAAGAAGGTTGTAGTTTTTTATTCACTGGCAATTGTTCTTCAACAACTTCTTCTTCAATATCTTTGATCATCATAGCGACCAAGAGTCCAACAACGGCTGTTCCCATCGCAATCATAAATGTTTGATTGTAAGACGTGCTAAATCGTTTGATGATTGGTCCAAGTAAAGCAGCTACACCATATGCTTGGAAAATGAAACTATAGTTTGCACTAAAGAATTTCCCACCAAACAATCTTCCAACAATTGTTGGCACCAAACTTAAGAAAGCACCATATCCTAATGTGATTCCTAAAATCGTCAGTAAGAAGAACGGATAACTTAATGGAATAAATGCAAGGATAGCTAGTGACACAATCGTAACCAAGTACATTGTTCTATATACATTGAGTGCACCCAGCTTATCAGCCAAAAATCCTGAAGCTAGTCTTCCAGCAGCGTTGAATATCGCAATAAATGCTACTACACCTGCTGCCTTCTCATAAGATAAACCAACAAAATCTGTTCCGATATCCTTGGCCAAACCAATCACAAGCAGACCAGGCATTAAAGCAAAGAAATCGCTAAACAACAACTTATAAAAATTCGAAGTCTTTAACATTTCTTTGGTTTTATGATCCCAGTTTTGCGCAGCAGCTTTCTTTTTCACTTTCACTTCGCCTTCAGGTACATCAAGCAACAAAGCACCACCAATTGTCATCACCGCATAAACACCTGCGAGTGTTAAAAAGACACTTGATACAAGTTCAGTAGTATACGCCGCATCACCAATATTAAACATATTTCCAATCACTGTTTTAAAAACAAACCCACCAATCGCAAATGATCCAGTAGCGAGCCCAGTAACCAATCCTTTTTTACTAGGAAACCACTTGACCAACGTCGATAAAGGACATACATACACAAACCCTACACCAGCTCCAGCCATCACTCCATATGTTAGATAAAGCATTCCTGGGGAAGTCGCAAATGATGATAAGAAGATTCCACTAGTATATAGTAACGCACCAATCAACGTTGTATAACGTGGACCCAATCTTAACTGAATTCTACCAGACAACATCGTTGATAATGCGAATGATACAAGTGAGATTGAATACGTTGTTACTACCGTATCTTTATCTACCCCAAATGCCTCTGAAATTGGTTCATTAAATAAACTCCATGCATATAAAGCACCAATTGCTACTTGCACTGTGATCGCCGCTAACGTCACAATCCATTTGTTTCTTATTCGATAACCAAATACTCTTTTTATAATATTCATCTTGTCACTCCTTTTTTTTCGCGCAATTACCATTATAGTAATTCATGTAAGCATTATCAATGGTTTTGTTATCAAACTATAGATTTTCTAATTAATGAGTGACCAGTCAGTTTATTAATTATTCATTCATGTCTTTAAACCATCATGAAGTTATTCTTAATACAAAGAAATCATATTTCTATGGTAAACTATTTCTTATCATAGAAAAAAAGTCTATAATAGAAGTAAGAAAACATATGATAGGAGAGATGTTATGTTATTAACAATCATTACCACATTAACCTTTTTACTTATGTTATCTACAAATTATTTATCCAATAGTATTCCTATTGGAGGACGCACGCAAAGTGATATTTCAGCAGAATACCCAACGTTATTTACCCCTTCTGGTTTTACCTTTTCAATATGGGGAATCATCTACATCTTACTCATTGTGTTTGTCATATTACTGTTCACCGATTCTACTGTGATCAGTGCAAACAAGACGCCAATCTTATTACTATTTAGCCTTGTTAACATATTAAATAGTGTTTGGTTAGTTTTTTGGCATACCGACAGAATATTTCTTTCGACCATCGTGATGATTGCTTTGCTTACTACTTTATTAGTGATGCTTTCATTAATATCAAGAAGTGATGCTTTCACCTTCGCAACCTTTAGTATTTACGTCGGATGGATTAGTGTTGCGACTGTTGCGAATATTGCGATATTTCTTGTTAAACAAAACTACCCATTTTTTATGAATCATGAGCAATTGTTCTTTGGGCTCACCTTATTTCTAACAGTCTTGATTGGTGCGTATATGTTGATCAAAGAGCAAAATTATTATTTCGCAGGTGTATTTTTATGGGCATACATCGGAATTGCAGCGAAATTTATTCCATAAATCAAAAGGAGGATAATCAATGAATAATAGAACAGTTTTAGTTACCGGTGCTTCTGGTGGTATTGGACATGAAATTGCTAAGTCCTTCATCAAAGAAGGCTATCATACTATTTTGCATTATCACTCGAATAAACAATCGGTTGAACAACTAAAAAAAGAAATGAAACAAGAAGGTTTTCAAAATATTGAATTATTACAAGCTGATTTATCAGATCCCAAATAGTGTACAAGAAAGCATAGATGCATTAGTAGAAAAAAATATTGTTGTTGATGTATTGATCAACAATGCAGGTATCAAAGATGATGCAATGGCGCATAAAATGACGGATGAACAGTTTAAGCATGTTGTAGAAACGAATGTCATGGGTACATTCTATATTACAAAACGAATTCTACCAATGATGCGCAAACAAAAATATGGTCGTATTATTAACATCTCGAGTGGACTAGCCCAACATGGTGGCCTAGCAAAACTCAATTATGGAGCATCAAAAGCTGCCATCGAAAATATGACCAAAAACTTAGCCATTGAACTTGGTCCATTTGGCATCACAGTGAATACTGTAGCGCCTGGTTTAATCGAAACAGAGATGACCAAAGCAGTAACTGAAAAAGAAAAGGACGCGTATCGAAAAAAAATACCAATTAGAAGATTGGTTGAAGCAAAAGATGTAGCACATGCATGTCTCTTCTTCGCCGATGAAAAAAGTAGTGCCATCAGCAATCAAGTGATTGGTGTTAATGGTGGATTACGCTAGTTTTGTCAGTCAATTAAAAAAGCGTAAATCGATTGATTTACGCTTTTACTTTGCTAAAATTTCTTTGACTCTACC
>DFNN01000028.1 GCA_002376065.1 Caryophanales bacterium UBA3566 | reverse complement strand
CAAATAGATGTTAATAAACACATGTAACACATTATGTCTAATAATATCTTAATATAATCTACTCCTATAAAGGTTTTCTGATGGCATATTTTTATTAAATTGGGTTTAGAATTAGGTGTTATTAAGTATGAATCATGTACATAAAATGAACTACTTTGATGAATGAAACGCGTAAGATTAAATGCTTTCAGTAGTAAAAATGATGAAGTTGTACCATAACATTTTAACTTTGCCACTCAAAACCTATTCTGGATTATTTTCAATCAAATCTTGATAGTGCACTTTCAGCTCAGAGACTATTAAATCCCAAGTCAAGTATAGATCTTTAAATGCATTATCACATATTTGTTCATATCTATTTGTATCATTAAAAATATCAATTATCGTTTCAGCATACGTGAAAGGTGAATCGTTCGAAATATATCCGTTGACACCATCATTAATCGTACTTGCTGTGATCGCTTTTTCAAGAAACAAAGTGGGTGTATGTTGGCTAGCAGCTTCAACTTGAACAAGAGATGAAGTATCATATAGTGACGGAAATAAGAAAAGATCGGACAATTTGTAGTATGCAGACAATTCCAGTCTATTTATAATTCGTCCTGTAAATATTGTGTCATCATGCAGATTGTTTGCACTAATTTTTTTCTTCATAAATACTTCATATGGTCCCGATCCAATAAAAATCATTTTGAATTTGAACTCTTTTTTCTTAAGAATAATCAAAGAATCAATTAAGAAATCAATATTTTTGATTTTATCTAAACGACCAACATATAAAAGAACTTTTTGTTCATATTGAATTTGATATTTTTCTCTCAAATTATTAGTCAATGTTTCGTCTTCTAAAGGTAATAAATCTGTTGCATTACGGATGACAACAGGCATTCTGTTTGCACCGTATTCATGAAACACTTTTGCAACTTCTTCATTTACCGCTATGAGTCGATCACATTTGTTTAATCTTCTCATCAACTCACTTATTGCAATGTCACTGATAAATTTGTTTTTACTATGTTCTATGAAATCTTTTTTATATTGGCTATGCAATGTTGCAATGAGTGGAATATTATTCTTCTTAGCATAATGAATTCCATAATTACCTACAGCAAATGGACTATGAACATGAATGATATCAAATCTTATGCGTTTAATATTCTTTTCGAAAAACGCATCAAAAACAGGAAACGATATCCGATAATCTAATTTAGGAATTTTAATCGACTTTGTTCTTATAATTTTATATGGGAATTCATCAATATTTTCTATTTTCCCGTAGTCTGGTGCAAAAACATAAACTTCAGCAGTCGTAGACATTTTTCTTGCATAATTGTCTACCACATTAACGACCCCATCAATCATCGGAAAAACACATCTGTAAAAATACCAATCACTAATCTTTTTTCCATATTCACCTTTATTCACCTTCTTTTACATGTTTAAAGTTGTCATTTTGAATGGTTTTTAAGAGTAAATTAAAACCACATATTAAGATGTAATTCAAGATTTTCCATCTCTAAAATAGTGCATTACATCATCATATCCATACTCATAAATTCTTTTTGAATGCTCTGATGAAAAATCAAGTACTTTCCCTAATCTTCTAGTAGCTTTAATTTCATGAATCTTAACGTTTTTGTATTTCTGTTTTATAGATCGTATTGATGACAGCATTGAAATTGTAATACATATAATCTCGTCGCAACCAAAATCAATTAATGGTTTAATGGGTGTGTTATCAAAATACCCTCCATCACGATACTTTCTGCTATTTGTTACTACCGGAGGGAAAACAATCGGAATTGAACAGGACGCAACCACCGTATCAATTTGTAAATCCTTATTTAATTCTTTAAGTGGAATATATTGGACTTGAGAATCTTTTTGAATATAATGAGAAAAAGTAGATTTTAATAAATCAATTATTCCTTTGTCAGAGTCTCCGGTGTCTGCTATTGCAATGAAAACATCCTGATTTTTTAACAATTCAAAATCAATATTTTCATCTAATAATTGATTCAATTTCTTAATTGAAAACAATCCACTGTCAATTACCTTTAGCTTTTGATCTCTTAGCGTCTTAACAATTGATGGATTATCACCTAAAGGGTTTTCTGGAACATTAAACCATATCTCTTTAGCAACATCCATTGCACCTGTTGCAATAAAAATAACATTGACCGCTCCAATTGAAGTTCCAGAAAATGCACTCGCTTTTTGCAATATACCTAATTCTTCTAGCGCTTTAAGAGCTCCAATTTGATATGCACCTCTTGCGCCGCCTCCCGATAAACAAATTCCAATTTTTTTCATAATAATATCCTTTCAGAAACCTCGGATTTACCATCCTACGAATTTTTTTATTATATGTCTACGAAGTACTCTAAATATGTATAAGATTATTATGACAAGTAGTTAAATTAGAATACTCCTAAATTCACATCAATGTCTCTATGAAACTGGTAGTTGTAACAATGTATTTGCTACACTAATCGAGAATGATGATATTGTTGATCATGTATGAACGATATAATTTGGGTAAGCCAAGATCGCGCTTTTTTTCAGTGATTCAATCCCATATAACATTTTCAAAACTTATCACATGATTTAATTCTATGAACTATTTATTGAATGTGACGAGATTATATATGATTTCAGTCATCACCTCAACTGATTCTGCCTTTGAGTTTTTAATCCATTCAACCACGATGGAAAAAAGTGCTCCTTCAAAAAATTTAGCTTTATATTTATCCTCTTTGTCAATACCAAATACTTTTTTTAGCAAATGAGAAATCTCGACTTCAAAAGATTGAAAGATAAGAAATTCCAAATTGTTCTTTATGAGCACTTCGAATAACTCAGAGTACTCATCGAAAACTCTGACTATTTTATTAATTGAATTATAAGTAACGTTACCTTCATTCATGCCTGTTTCTAGATCAGTCATCAATCTCTCATATATCTTTCGTCCTTGATCAATCAAAATATCTTCTTTTGAACCGAAGTTACGATAAAATGTTGGTCTTGCGACGCCAGCTCTTTTTGTAATATCTTCGATTGAAATCTTTCTGAATGTATTTTTTTTTAGCAAGTATATCAATGCATTATATATCCATTCTTTGCTTCTAGTGACTTGAATATTTTCTTTCATACGTTTCTCCCATTTATATTTAAATTCTCATCGTCATTAAGAAAAATACCAATTCCAATTACATCTGGACCTACATGTGCACCTACAACTGGAGTAGATGGTGACTCATATAAATTTTCTAATCCTAGATTATCTTTAATAATGCTCACAAAATACTGTTTCAAATTAGGATTTCCTGTATAAATTAAATAGGCTTGATAAGGCTGATTATTCACATACTCCTTTACCAATGTTGTTATTGATAACAGAACCGACTTAATTGTTCGTCTATTTCCAATTGAAACGATTTCTCCAGATTCTTTTACTTGCAGAACAGGCTTGATGTCTAAGAGCTTGCCAATATATCCCTTCGCATTGCTCAAACGACCATTTTTAACGAGATAGCTCAAAGAGTTTACAGCAAAATAGATTGTGTTGGTGCGTATCATATTATTGAGCCTGTTTTCAACTGCTTCAAGTGAAAATCCCTCATCAATCATTCTTTTTGCTTCCAAAGCAAAAATACCTTCTGAAAAACAAACTGTCTTTGTGTCAAACACCTTAATTTTTAACTTATCTTCAAATTCTTGAGCTGCCATGATGCAGGAATTGTATGTTCCGCTCATCTTTGCTGAAATCGTAACCACAAAGATTTCTTCAACACCCTCATCTAAGTATTTTTGAAATAATGCCATCACTTCGCCAACAGATGGTTGACTAGTCTTAGGCAATAAATCTTTATCGTTTTTTAACATATCGTAGAATTGATCAGCTTTAAGTGTCGAACCATCTTCATACTCTTCCCCATCAATATAAATTTTGATGCGTAATATTTCAATTCCATGTTCAACTGGATAATAATCTAATCCTCCAGTTGATGTATCAATTACGATTCTTTTTTCCATACTTTATCAACCTTTCTAATATCATCTTTATTTTATTTTTGCAACTTTAGACATTAATTCAAAAGCAACTGAGAAAGTTCATCTATAGATTCTACAATATAATTTGGATTTGATTCTTCTAATTTCGTTTTTGTTTCGAATCCCCATGTTACTGCTGCTACTTCTAAGGGGATGGATTGACAAGCTAACACATCGCGGACTTCATCACCGATGTAGATGGCGTCATTTGTTTTATACCCACTCTTCTTTAACAACTTCTTTATCTTGCGTTTTTTACCTTTCATTTTAGCTTTCCCCTCTATGAAGGAAAATATGCTGATCTCATTATTAGCCAGAATTTTATTGATATTTGAAAAGCTATTTGAAGAAACGATTGCTAATTTGATTTTTTTATCATTTAGATTAATTAAAAGTTCCTTCATGCCAGGAATTAGGCTGCATTCATCGACAAAGTCAGAAGCTATTTCACGTGATTCCTTGTACATTTTAGGTAGCTTATGAATTGGAATTCCCAGCTCAAACAATCTTTTTAATCCTGGGTTTGTTTTGAGTTCGCGAATCTCTTCTTTTGATAGTTTCTTCATATTATAGCGTTCAGAAATTCGTTGGTATATAATTTCAGATTGATTTACGTTATTACTCAATGTTCCATCTAAATCAAAAATAACTATTTTTTTCATTTTTTACCTTCTTCTTTTATGTAATCTAGTAATCAAGAGAAAATTAAACTGGAATATCTTTCTTTGTGAACCAAATAGAACCAACTGTGAAACAGGTTATTGAAATAATTAGCAATATTGCAAATTGTATCAAATAAGATGTTGATCCATCAAGAATTGATTGCGTGTTAAACAGTGTTATCATCGTGATATTATTAAAATACCCCATCGGTTCAATTCCAATTCCCATATTCATGAACAAATCAGAACCAAACAACCCCAATATTTTTGAGATAAAGAAAATTAAAGCTACTCCGCCTCCTAAAGATATGGAATGTTTGGTATAGTTGAATATTGCAGAAAACATAAACGTGATAGCCCCCATCGCAACCGAGAATAATAATAAGCCCACATTGAGTAATAAAACTTGATTAATGGCTAAAGAATTTTCAATGGTTAATGCTAATATAACATCAACAACTGCAGTAAAGAAAAACATTAGTACCAATGACATAACCAAAAAGAACATTTGTGTCAAAGCTATCTTTGATCTTTTAATCGAAGTGGATAAAACAAACGCCATAGATCCTCTATCAATTTGATTTGCAAACAATTTATTTCCAACAATAACTGTATATACTAGAGGCATCAACACCGATACAACTGGATAAAAAATAAAACTAATCAAAACATTTGAATCCATTGATGCAAATCCAGTTAAAATATCTGGATTGATTCCAATCGCAACAAAAAGTCCATCTAGTGTCAACCCCGCAGATTCTAAAGCCATTATATATGGAATTAATACATTTGGATCAGTGTCACCTGAAACGGTTATCATTCCCATAGCAAATTTAATAACAATGTAAAGCAAGATTAAAGTAAGCGTTGTGGCTAGCCAAAGACCCCAATTTGATTTTACTGTTTGTTTTAATAATGGTATACTAATCATTTTTGTTATCCTCACTTATTTTTTTCAAAAAATATTTTTTTAGCGTGTATTTGACCTCTTTGATATATTTCACTTTATATTGAGATAATTCTTCCATAAATTTGTTAATTTGTTCATCTTTAATGTCAACTGTTGTTTGTAAATATTTATCATTTTTAGAAGTCAAATAGATATTCTCATTCATGTATTTTTGATAATCTATTTCATTTTCAAATCCTATTTTATATGTCTTTAACTCGTTGTGGCGGATCTTTTTCATGTCAACGACATCAACAATTCTACCATTGTGTAAAAGTGCTACACGATCACATGTTTTTTCTACCTCTTCGAATACGTGACTACTCATAAATATGGTCGCTCCTCTTTGTTTTGCCTCAATTAACACATCAACAAATATATCTCTCATTAGAGGGTCAAGCCCTGTAGACGGTTCATCAAGAATTAAAATATCCGGTTTAGCCATAAACGCAGATACAATGGCCGTTTTTTGTTTCATACCCTTACTCATATGCTTTAAGTTTGCTGTTGTGTCTAATCCGAATTTCTTGATCAAATAATTGGCATAATCCAAATTTTTTAACCCAATCATTTCAGCCTGACTTTTTATAAATGCATCACCATCACCAATATCAGGGAATGATATCTCTCCAGGAACATAGCCTATATGTTTCATAATTTGTGTTGTGTTGTAGTTCACTTCTTGGTCTAAAATATATACACTTCCAGCATTGGGCCTGATAAAACCCATCAAGTTTCTGATTGTTGTTGTTTTTCCACTCCCATTTGTCCCAACAAAGCCAAATATTTCACCTTGTTTTACTTCAAGATTAATGTTAAAAATACCTCTCGATAATCCATAATCTTTCGTCAAATTCTGAATTTCAATGATACTCATAATGATTGTTCACCCTCTCTATCTTTATAGTATTTTAGAAAATAGTCTTCCAGGGTAAATTGTGATTCAGAGAAATATTTAATTTGATATGCCGAAATAGTCTTGATTAACCGATTTATTTCTTTGTCATTAATTGCAACCCTTACTTTTCTTTTGGTTTTATTACTGTAAACTATATTCCTATTTGATTTCATAAATTGATTAAAATCTTCATCTTGCAAAAATTCAATTTTATAAACCTTGTTTTCGTTATTTCTTATCGTATCAGTATCAATCGTTGAAATGATTTTTCCATCTTTGATAATTGATAATCGATCACAACATGCGTCAACTTCTTCAAATATATGCGTTGATAGTAAAATTGTTTTCCCTCTTTGTTTTTCACTCTTAATTAATTCTATAAACTTATTCTGCATGATTGGATCCAACCCACTTGTGGGCTCATCCAGGATTAAAATGTTAGGATCTGACATAAACGCTGAAACAATGGCTAATTTACGTTTGTCGCCAATCGACATTTTCCTCATACTTTGATCCGGGTTTAATTCAAACATATCAAGTAAATAACTGATTCGAGAATCATCTGCATGTTTCATTTTTTTCATCATTTCTATGAACTCTAATCCACTCAATCCCTCAGGCAAAGCAACTTCTCCAGGAATATATCCAACTTCATCTAAAATATCATAGTAATTCTTCCAGCAATCGTGATTATTGATTGTTGCAATACCCTTGCCGGGTTGAGAAAAACCCATGAGCATTCTTATAGTGGTTGTCTTCCCAGCTCCATTTGGTCCAAGAAAACCATATACTTCGCCTTTTTTAACTTCAAATGATATATCAAAAACACCTCTATTAAATCCAAAATCTTTTGTTAGATTTTTCACTTCTATCATTTTTAAATTCTCCTATTATAATCTTATCTTCAGAAACTCTACTGTAGTAAGTAAAGTTTCTATTAGCATTATATCATTCACATGTTACATTTGCAACACTTTTAACGTTTGTAACATGAAAATACAAGTTTTCACAATAAGATTTTTTTCATAAAAATAAAATCAAACCTCCAGATACTATGTTAGCTCTCTTTTTATCTTATTTTTGATTCAACTCCGTTGTGAAACATAAAAGTGATACTTGAATCTCTATGTACCGTTGCCCTATCTACTAAGAGCATCCAAATTCTCTCATTCCAGTCGCTAAGTTCATCTTCTGATTTAGATAGGCTTGCAATAAAAGCTTGCATTTTAAGTGCTTGTCCTTGTCTGTCATTTCTTTGTTTAAGAAGTTCTTCTCGTTTGGCTTGCAACTTATCGTAACGATTTGATAACTCTTCATACTTCTTGTTGTAATTTTCTATGCTATCACTTGTTTTAGAGTTTTCATTTACCAGCTTGCTTACCAACTCTGAAGTTATGAATAGTTCATCATCTAAATCTCTGATTTCATCATCAATCTTTGTCGTATCAGTCAGTAATTCGATGATTTCTTCTGAGTCTTGAATGATCCTTCTCTTATCTTCCATAACGAGATTATAAGCCTTGAGGAACTTGAGTTTAATATCCTCTTCTTTAAGATTAGGTGTTAGACACTTTTCTTTATGTTTATGAAACTTATTATTGCATTGATAAACGAACCTTGAATACTTGCTGTTGGAATGCCATTTCTTTTTGCCATAAAAACCACCACAGTCTTCACAGATCAGTTTAGATGCGAATACATCTGATGAAGAATATTGTGCGCCAATTCGTTCTCTTCTTTCAAGTTCAATTTGAACTTGTTCCCATGTATCTCTATCGATAATTGCTGGGTGATTGTTTTCGACATAATATTGCGGTATTTGTCCGGTATTTTTAACTATTGAGTGATCAAGGTAATTCGCTGTATAAGTCTTTTGAAGTAATGCATCACCTTTATACTTTTCATTGGTAAGAATCGATGTCACCACATTCTTTTGCCATTTCGTAGACTTACCACTTGGCGTTTTGATGTGTTGTGATTTCAGATACTTTGCAATTCCTGTTGGTGTTTTTCCTTCCACAAGAAACATTCGATATATCATCCTAACGATCTCAGCTTGATCTTCATCAATCACAATCTTGTCACCTTCTTTTTTGTATCCTAAAAACCTGTTATATGCAAATGAAACTTTACCTTCCTGGAAACCGACTCTCTTACCCCATGTAACATTCTGACTAATGGAACGTGATTCTTCTTGTGCGATTGATGCCATAATGGTTAAGATAAGTTCACTCTTCGGATCCAGTGTCCATAAGTTTTCCTTTTCAAAGAACACTTCAATCCCTTTCGCTTTAAGTTTACGAACATATGAAATTGTGTCTAGTGTGTTTCTCGCAAACCTTGATATTGACTTTGTAATGATAAGATTGATCTTACCGGTTAATGCATCCTTAATCATTCGATTAAACTCAGCTCGTTTCTTAGTTGTTGTTCCTGAAAGCCCTTCATCAGCGTATACTTCGGTATATTCCCAGTCAGGTTTTTCTTGGATGTATTTTTTGTAGAAATTCACTTGTGCCTCATAGCTTGTGTACTGTTCATCGCTATTTGTTGAAAC
>DFNN01000153.1 GCA_002376065.1 Caryophanales bacterium UBA3566 | reverse complement strand
CCTTATTTTAGTCAATTTGAAATAAATGGATATGATCAAGGTTCAGATTTAATTCAAGAAAGATTAAAAATGAATAAGATCATCAATATTTATGATTTTGAGAAGTTCAACAAGGAACCAAACAGAAACATTTGGGGAATGCCAGCAAGTATGGTGAATGCGTATTACAATCCAAGTAATAATCAAATTGTGTTCCCGGCAGCTATTTTACAAAAACCTTATTATAGTTTAGAACAAAGTACATCAGAAAACTATGGAGGTATTGGGGCTGTCATCGCGCATGAGATATCACATGCTTTTGATAATAATGGTGCGAAATTTGATGAAACAGGTTCACTTAATAATTGGTGGACTGAAGCTGACTTAGAAGCATTCAACAAGAAATCTAAAGATATGATTACCTTATTTGATAATGTTGAGACTGGATATGGGCTATGTAATGGAGAGTTGACGGTATCAGAAAATATCGCTGATAGTGGTGGATTACGATGTGCTCTTGAGGCTAGTAAAAAGAATGATAGTCATAATTTTGAAGAGTTCTTTAAAAACTGGGCCCGTGTTTGGCGTATGAAATCTTCTACTGAATATAGCCAATTATTACTGAAAGTTGATGTGCATGGTCCATCAATATTAAGAGCGAATATGCAGTTAAGTAATTTAGCAGAATTCCAAGAGTTTTATGATATTGATGAAAAAGATAAAATGTATTTACCAAAAGATAAAATGGTTAGCATTTGGTAATTAAATCATTTTGAAACTGAAAAAGAACATTATCGATAAATGATAGTGTTCTTTTAAAAATATTGATAGCTGTGGTGAAAATTAATGCGATATACTATATTATTTCTAAGGAAAGTGAACTCCAATGAGAAAAACATACAACCATAAATTCAACATGTTTGATCTTTATGATTCTACAGTAAGAGGTTTGCGAGCATTCCCTCATCTAATCATAAATCGTATTACTCGTAGAGTCGACGATGAGTTGATTGAACGATTAATGTTAGCCACTACAGAAGTTAATGGTTGTGAACTTTGTTCTTATGCACATACCAAAATGGCTTTGAAACAAGGATTTAGCCAAGAAGAAATAGATGCTTTATTAAGTGGCTCAAAAGCTTATGTAAAAGAAAATGAAGCAATCGCTATTTTCTTTGCTCAACACTATGCAGATACTATGGCAAAACCAGACAAAGAGAGTTTTGAGAAATTAAAACAGAAGTATGGAAAAAAAGAAGCAATGGTGATGGTTAGATCGATTCAAGTGATGATGATGGCAAATATTCAAGGAGTTCCAATAAGTGCTTTTATAGCGAGATTAAAAGGAAACACTTATGATACGAGTAGTTTGTTTTATGAAATCGGGATGATGTTATTCACCCTTCTAGTTTTCCCTATTGGTCTTTTGGATGCATTGTTGCGTTCGATTCTTCGAATTCCAATCATTCGTTTTAATTCAACAACATGAAGGGATTGTATTGAAAAATCATGACAGTGAACACTCCCCCACTTAATCAAGATTTGAAGTGGGAGCATTCTGAAACGTTAAGGTAAAAAGTAATTCGGGAATCATCTTAAAACAAGTAAAAGATTAGTTGCAAGATCGTGTTGAAATTCGAGATTTAAAAGACAAAGATCAATGGAGTACATGGGCAAAATCGTTTTCTAATGAAGAAAAAGTACTATTTTTCATGCCTTTATATGTTCACGCTATGCCTTCACATGTTATGGAGTTTATCGAAACCTTAAAACCTTCTATGGGAAGTATAAGCTTTTTCATCCAATCAGGATTTCCAAAAAGTAGCCAATCGTATTTCCTTGAAGCATATTTTGAGCAACTGTCTATGAGACTAAATAGATCATATGGCGGAACCGCTATAAAAGGAGCGATGAAAGGTCTTCAAATGCGTCCAGACAAAAGGCAAACAAAAATGATCCAACCGTTGGTTGATGCGATTGATTATTTAGATACACATCACGTGTTTTATGAAAAACATCAAATTAAGCAAAATAAAAAAGACACAAATATCAATTTTGTGTCTTTTCAATATAGAAAATCAAGATTAGATTGAATAAAAAATAGTGTTAATACTCACTGTAGAAAAAGTGAAAATATTATTCTTTTGTCGCTTGATGTACAACAAGTTGAGGGAATGGTATTTTTATACCATTTTCATCTAGTACTTTTTTCAGTTCTTTGTTTAACATTCTTCTTAGTCTTAAGCGATCTTTTTCTTCACAAAAAGCAATGACTCGAATGACAACTGCGGAATCTCCTAGTTCTTCTACGCCATCATAACGAGGTTCATCAATAATGATTGGAATCAACTCTTTAATTCGAGGGAAACTATCTTTAATTACTTTTTCAACCTTATCTAAATCTGAATTGTATTCAATTGATATCTCTGAAATTGCAAAAGATAATTCTTCTGATAAATTTACAATCTCACGTATATCAGAGTTGGCAATGATTAAGATGTTTCCATTAAGATTTTTAATGCGTGTATTTCTTGGTCCAATTTCCATAACTTGTCCTCTAAAATTCGCTACTTCAACGAAATCTCCGACAACAAATTGTTTCTCAAATATAATTGATAATCCTGCAAAAACATCTTCTAGTAATCCTTGTGCTCCAAAGGATATTGCGAGTCCGATAATCCCTGCTCCTGCTAAAATTGTAGGTGTTGGAACATTCCAGGCTGAAAGAATGAGAACCAAGGCAAGAATGATGGAGAGGAATTTTACAATGGATGTTGTTAAAACAGCAAGTGTTGCTTGTCTTGGACTTGCTTTAATCACCAAATTAATCAAAGCAGATAAAATATAATACAATATTCCGATGAATAAAATGATGGCAATACTTTCTAAAATATTGATGTAGTTATTCTTGAGGAGACCAAGTATATCAAAAAACTTACCGATTGAACTGTCTACGACTGTTTCAAATGGAGTTCCTGGAAACAAAATACCAGTTAAACTTCCGATTAAAATAAAAATGATGATAAAGCCTATTGCTATCCATGTTTGTAGAGTTAATACTTTTTTCTTGTCACTCATAATTTATTCCTCCTTATTCTGATTGAATGGTATCAATGACTTGACGTGCACTGAAATTTGTTTGACTTTGCATACTTATAAAGATTGTATATGCAGATGTAGTTGGGATGTAAATTGTAAACGATGCTGTTTTTTTGTCTCCTTCAACGATAAAGTACTGTGAACTTGCTTCTATAAATAACTCAAACTCTTCACTTGTATCGTATGATTCAACATATAGATATTGAAAATAGTCAGATGGATCGTTTAACGTGAATGTAACTTCTATATATTCATCAAAAACTTGTTTATTATAGGTATAAGAATATTCATTCAATGTAGTTACCTCTTCTTGATACAATGTGACACTTTCTTGCGCCAATGTTTGTGGATTTGTGTAAGTGGCAATGCATTCAAGGAAATAAGTGGTGTTTGGTCTTAATTGATCAATAATAAAACTACTACCGTGATGATTGCTATCTGCTAAAATAATTGAGTCAGTCCTTAAGAGAAAATCATTTTTGTAAATATTCATGCTATAGGTTATATCCCCAACATCCATATCTCCATATAGATGAAAACCAACTTGGCTTTGATTAATATATTCCATATATATAGATGAGTATAGAGTAAATGGTGGTGTAACCCATATTTCATCTAGGATTTCTATACCTTCATCAGTTGTTGCTTCAATATATATATGAATTGGGTAAGAGGTATAGATATCAGGAAGTTCTATATTCATCCCTGAACTAGTAATTGGAATACTACTATACTCTAGTTCCATATCTGGCTCCCATTGATAACCATAAAATAGTTGGATGTTTGAGTATGTTTGATCAGGATCATAGATGGATATATCGACATAATAAGTGGTAGAAAATTCAATGGTTTCTTGTGATACTTCAAGAATAGTTCCACCTACTTTTTCTTTTGTTGTAAGTGTTAAAGTGTCAAGCCGCTCTTGTCCAAATCCTTTACTACCATAGACACTTAAGCGATATTGTGTATTGGCATTTAGTTCATCAAAATAGCCTGAGTTTTCACCCAAGCTGATTGGTTGTTCATAATATTCTAGTTGATTTTCTAACACAACAAAAAGAGTCGATGAATCTAGTGCATTATCTTCATCGGTTACATTAACTTGATATGCGACTTCATTGCTTAATGGAACGGCTTTAATAATGTCAGCTTTTGGTGAAGATGGCATCAACGTTACGACAGCTACAACAGCTACTGTAGACATTGCAAACGTGGACATAAGGTCTTTGATTGCATTGAAACGTCTTTTTTGTTCTTCGCCTTTTTTTCTTCGTTCTTTTTTCATTGTTTGCCTCAACTATTATTTATACTAGAAGAGAATCGTCGTGCTGCTCTTATTTACATTATACACAATTAGTTTATAAAATAATAGAAATAATCTATAAGCAAAAAGTTATTTGAAAGAATTATAATATTATTAAGATGATAAAACCTTCAGAATGAAACATTTTATCGTTTGGTAAGTTCTTTTTTGATTTTAAAATAAAAATAACCAAACCAAATCATTAACCCAACATGTAATACATCATTTGCACTAAACCAAAGACCCGTGTTTGTATATAACATTGTTGTGATATCTAAGAAGAAATAGATGTAGTATCCAACATTGATAACTAAAAATAGTAACCATAAGATGATAAAGGAAAAATCAAGGTTGTTTTTGTTTGCCTTGTAATTTATCATATTGATGATGAAAAATACTAAAAACAAAGGCATAAAGAAAGCAGTGAATAACTCATAAGAAATCATTATTTGATTATTGAAAGCAGAACCTAACATTAAAATGATTGTGTAGATAATCAATGCAATATACCCATACCCAACTAGATACTTTTGTACTTTGTGATGGGTAAACGTTTCAGCGAACGCTTTAGCCATTAATGAAATACTAATGGCGGTCATAAAGAGGTAAGCGAGTTCGAACCAACTAGTGAAAAGGCAGTTCGTTTGACCACTGCATTTAAGTTCGAATCCTAATGTTTGATAAGAAGTACCTGCTAGGATTGTTCCAATTCCCCAAAACAACAAACTCAATCCCCATAACTTTTGTTGATGTTTCATAAAAATGAAACTCATCAAAATGATTTGGATTCCTAATAGATAAACAATGATTGATGAACTAGGTACAATGATGATCCATCGATTAAATAATTCTATTGATGGTTTACTTGTAAGATAGGCTTCTGGTGTTATGAGGGGTTTCATAAAAATCTCAGTGGGCATAAAAATAAAGAGCCAAATCAAAACCAATAGAATGATGACTCCATATAGTGCATTTTTCTTGTTCAAAAGAACCACACCTTTACTCATTATTTTTATCTTTCACCTTATTATATCATTAATGGTTATAACATGAGTGTTTTCTTTACAAAACACCTTTAATTGGCTATAATTAAAGCGTCATTGAGGAGGATCTTATGAGATTAATTTATGCTGCTAAGCATCTATTTAAAAACTACTGGGCTATTATGCCAACCTACTTGTTATCGGCCCTTGGGTTGTTTTTGGTTTCTCATCTTGCACCTATTATTGGGACCATTTTGATACTACCAATCAGTATTGGTGTAGCAAGTGTAATGTTGAGTGCGGCCAAAGAGAAAAAACATAAAATTAAATTACCAATATTGTTAGGTTTTAAACCAACACTATATGTTAGAAATGTAGTATTTTTGGCATTAAGACAAGTATACACTTATCTTCCTTTATTGATTGGTACAGTCATATCAAGTTATCTTTTGGGCTTGTTTGATGAATTCACTTTTGATATTAATATAGTGATTGTCAATCTGCTTATATTTGCTTTACCTGCAGCCATTGTATCATTAATGCTTTCTATGGTACCGTATTTGATTGCTGATGAATCGTTTGATCATCGCAAACATAATCCCTTAAAAGTAAGTGCAAAAATCATGCGAGGTCATTATATGAGATTGATTCTTGTGAGATTATTCTTTGCTCCATGGATTGCTGTGCAGGCTTCAG
>DFNN01000136.1 GCA_002376065.1 Caryophanales bacterium UBA3566 | reverse complement strand
ATTCTTATACGCTCTCCACGAGTTATCGTTCTTTTCAAACAAAATCACCTCACTTATATATATCAATAAAGCCTTTGTTAAGACTTTTTCTATACTTATATTATACCACATTTTCACTGTTTTTACTTTGAAAAAAACAAAAAAGTTGATTTGAGAGTACAAATCAAAATGAGGTTTCATTCATCCCCCACTTAATCAAAATTTGAAGTGGGAGCGTTCTTAAACTTTAAGGTAAAAACATCAACTTTTTCAATTTCTACACCTGAAATTTTTGTAACTTTTGACATTGATGGATACGATATAGGTACCATTGTTGTTGGTGAATGGCATTATTTGACTGAAGAACAATTGATTGATGACGTTACGCTATCGACAGCGTATGATTCTCAAGTTGCTTATTTTAGTCTGACGAAACCGTTTGCTGGGTGGCCGGTAGGTGAATACAGGCTAGATATTTTGATTGACGGAGAGGTCATTGAATCTGTCGAATTTGAAGTAGAGTAAACAAAAACACTAAAACAATGACGTCATGTTTTAGTGTTTTTTTTCGTTAATAGTAATAAGGAATTGATGCTTATTAGTAAAATGATTGCCAATATCAGTATGGTATACGGGAACAAATTAATTGAAAGATTGGCGTATATTAATCCTAGTATAGGTGGGAAAATTGCTCCTCCGATATAGGCAAATGCGATTTGATAACCGATGATATATTGTGCGTTTTCTTCTCCAAAGTTTTTCGGTGTATCATGGATCATACTAGGGAATACAGGAGATAAACCTAATCCTAAGATAATGAATGATGACATCATCAATGTTTGATTGCTTGCGAGGATCAATCCTAGTGAACCAACAAACACCAATACAATACCGCTATAGATTAAGATTTTATTGGAAAATTTAAAACTGGCAAGACCACTTATAAATCTTCCTAAGGTAATCCCTCCATAATACAGAGCAATGATTCTCGCAGCATCACTGGCCAGTAATGATTTACTTAGCACCAAATAACTACTTCCCCATACACCAACAGAAACTTCTAAAGCAACATAAAATAAAAAGATTAATAAGGCAAAGATGACTCCTTTTACTTGAAAAATATGACCATTTTTATGTTTCGCTAATGATTCTTTTTGTGCTGATTTATCGTCATGCCATAAGGGGAGTGATAGCGTCAATACAACCATAAAAACAAATTGGACTACAGCAATCGCTAAAAAGCCTCTTCTCCAATTTTCATCAACTAAGAAGTAAGACATAATAATAGGACCAGCAGTGGCTCCTACACCCCAAAAAGAGTGTAACCAATTCATGTGATGAGGTTTATAGTGGATCGCTACGTAATGATTTAAAGCAGTGTCTATTGAGCCTGCTCCAAATCCCATTGGAATTGAAAACATGACCAAAAAGAGGAATGAATCACTTACTGAATATCCAATGAGTGCGATAATCGTCAATAAAATCGATAAAATAATAACTTTTCCAGTTTGCAATCTGGCAATGATATGTCCAGATAATAAACTAGATGAAATCGTTCCAATTGTAATCACCAACGAAATAAACCCACCATATTCCAAACCTAAATTGTATTCTCCACGGATTAAGGGCCATGAAACACCAATTAAGGAATCTGGTAATCCTAAGCTAATAAACGCCATATATATAATAATCAATAATAAAGTTGCCATATCAACACCTCAGTATTTTCTTCTTTAGTAGTATACTAAAAATTGAGTTACTTGTCGAATAAAAAAAAGAGTTGATTACTCAAACCCTTTTTTCATTCGACCTCTATTACCTTGTCCGTGTCCACGACGTTCCGTAATTTCATTCGTATAAACAACGTCACCACCTGTAATTTCAATCATTTTTCCATTGACAATGGCGTCCGCTATTTTATGTTTTGCGTCATTGTAAATACGTTGTGCTGTGGTTCTACCTACGCGCATTTTTTCTGCACATTCGTCTTGTTGTAAACCGAGATAATCAATCAAACGGATTGTCTCATATTCATCTATAGAGAGATAAACAGTTCTTCTTTGTTCATCTTCTATGTTCATTGGTCCATAATGTCGAACCATTGGTTTACAACCGACATGTCTAGCTTTACGTGGTCTAGGCATGTATTCACCTACAATTCTTCTAGATTTTTATTGATTTCTTTTAGTTGTTCTTCTAAAAAGGCTTTTTCTCCTTGAAGACGGTCTTTGTCATTGGTATATTGATAAGTCTGGAAGCGTCTATTCCCAGTGCGCATTCCTCTTTGGCGACCCAATCCAAATTGGGGACGATTTGCATTACTACATCTTCCCAATCCTCTACCAGTCATTGGTCCTTCACCTAATGGTCCTCTTTGATCTCTTGCGGGCATAATATCACTCCTTTCGTTTTAGGCATATGCCATTTACAAATATAGTATATCTGAGTTTTGGGCATATGTCAATAATAAATATTTCTTTCGCATTCTCTCGTTTTCTTTTTAGGAGGAGTGTTATAATAGAGGTAGTTAAAAAAGAGGAGGAAAAAATGATGAGTGCCCTAAACGAAACATACACCTTAAGCAACGGGGTGAAAATTCCGAAAATCGGATTTGGAACATGGCAAATAGAGAATGGAGACGAGGCATACAACTCTGTATTATTGGCTTTAAAAAATGGTTATCGTCACATTGATACTGCGGAGGGTTATCAAAATGAAGAAAGTGTTGGTCGCGCGATTCGTGATTCAAATATTCCAAGAGAAGAAATTTTTGTTACATCAAAATTAGAATCACATATTAAGAATTACGAAGATGCAAAAAAAGCGTTTGAGCAAACGTTAGAACATTTAGGTTTTGAATATCTAGATTTATTTTTGATCCATGCGCCATGGCCATGGAGCGAAATGGGAAAAGATTGTCGTGAAGGTAATTTAGAAGCTTTCCGTGCAATGGAAGAATTTTATAAAGCAGGGAAAATTCGTGCAATTGGTGTTTCAAACTTTTCACCTGATGATCTCGAAAATATCATTCAAAATAATGAAATCGTACCACATGTCAATCAAATTGGTTATTTTATCGGGATCGACCAAAAAGAGACAATTGATTATTGTGAAAAGCATAATATCTTTATTGAAGCATATTCACCACTTGGTATTGGGTATTTGTTATCTAATACAGATATTCAAAAAGTGGCAAAAAAATATCATCGAAGTACAGCGCAAATCTGTATAAAGTATTTGTTGCAAAAAGGTGTCGCACCATTACCAAAGTCTGTTCATGAAAATCGTATTATTGAAAATGCTCAAATGGATTTCACGATCACAGAAGAAGATATGGCATTTTTAGATACAATCAAAGGAGACCCACGTCGCTGGGAATAAATTATGATTAAATCACAAGCAGAAGTTGTAAATAAAACGAAACGTCCAATAACAAAAGAAGACATTGTAAAAGGATTAAAAAAATTGGGTTTAACATCAGATTCAAAAATAGAAGTACATACGAAATTGTCTAGTTTTGGATATATCATAAATAAAGAATATGATATCATTGATGCACTAATGGATGTAATCAAGGATGGCGTGATTATCATGCCTGCACATACAAGTGAGAATTCTGATCCAACCTACTGGGAAAATCCTCCAGTTCCAAAAGAATGGATCGATTTGATTAAGAAAAACAAAAGGCCATTTGATCAGAATATATATATACCTGAAAGAGTAGGAAAAACGCCGATCGCCTTTCTTAGATACCCTGATGTAGAAAGAACCAATCATCCGATTGATTCGCTCGCTGTATACAATCAAACAAGCGATCCTACATGGGTGTATCATTCCCTACATCAAGATGAAGATATCCATCCACTATACAAATTAGCCCAAGAAAACGGGAAAATACTATTTTTAGGAACTGATTTTCAAACATGCACTTCCATCCATTTGACAGAAAAGTATGCAGAAACGGTGACAAAAAAAGAAGATACATTGAAACTTATAAAGAACGGTCAAATTATTCAAGAATCTTACAGTTTTTATGAGTTTGATGATGATATCGATCATTTTGATGAAATTGCCAAAAGATACATTGCTGAGTATGAAGGAACACCGTATTATAAGCAAGTAAAAATCGGATTGGCTACTTGTACTTTGATTGATGCAGAATCACTATATGATATAGCGTACGAATTCCATAAGAATCATAAAAAAATCACATCAAATTGATGTGATTATTTTTTTGGTTGGTCTTTACGAATTAAAGCAGCCAAACTTGAATATCTTTTTTTACCAGGTGCTTTTTTTGTGTACTTATCAAGCACTGCTTGGATTTCTTCATATAAATCAGTATATTCGTCTTTGTTTAAATAGACTGCTTTTTGTGCGATGGCACCTTCATAGTATTTTTCTTCGGGGTCACGTTTCATAAAATCACTACGCGCTTCAACATCATCTTTAAATGTATCTAAGACGTTGTTGATATAGTCGGTAACTTTATCGATTTGTTGCTGCAAACGTTTCTTTGGTTGTGACTTTGAGAATTCTACTTGAAAAACGCGATTTACTAAGTGATAATACTTTGCGTTAATACCATTGATTACTTCTATGTGATCTAGTACAACAATTTGTATAGATAGAAGTTTTTGTACATGGTAGTGAACTTTCGCAGGTACTTCACCCATAATATCGGCCACCATTTTCACAGTTAAAGGTTCATCAGTTTCTAAAAACGTGTCAATTATTTTCATACGGTATGGGTCAGTAAATATTTTTAATTCCTCATCTGTTTGAATTACACGGACTTCTTTTTTCATCGTTACCTCCTATTTTTGTTGTAAATACACAAAATATGCCAAATCACTACATGATGTTGGCATATTATTGTGTTTTTTAAGAGAGAGATTATAATTTTTGTATCAGTATAAGTATTTTTATAAAACAGTATAATTGAAGTCTAAGAAGTTATTTGCCATCACATTTCTTTGTGACGAGAATCTTGATGATTTTTTTTGGTGAAATATCCATAGTTTTTTCATTTTGTCACATCCTTTTTCCTTTTGTTAAGGTTTATCTTTCGTTAAATTTATTTTATCGTGCGACTTATTTTAACGCCAATCATTTAGTTTGTCAAGACTTTTGATTTAAAAAAATAAAACTTTTTTTTATTAAAAAAATTATCGCTATTTTAAGCCATTTAAATGGAATAATTTTTCTTGTTAGGTTACAAACTCCTAGAACAATGTTACAATGAAGATAGTTCATTTAGATAGGGTGATTTTAATGAAAACATATCAATGTATTGCAACGTCTTCTTTTGGTCTTGAGGCTGTTGTCAAAAGAGAATTAATCGACTTAAATTTTGAAGTAATTGAAACTGAAAATGGGAAAATCACATTTTTGGCAGATGCCGCAGGAATTGCACGTGCCAATTTGTGGCTTAGAAGTGCAGATAGGGTGTTGTTAAAAGTTGGTGAATTTAAGGCAACTACTTTTGATGAATTATTTGATCAAACAACAGTTCTTCCTTGGTCTGACTTGATATCAAAAGATGGGAATTTTATCATCAATGGTAAATCGGTGAAATCTACGTTATCTAGTGTGAGAAATGTACAAAGTATAACAGAAAAAGCCATTATTAAAAATTTACAATCGAAATATAGAATAGATTATTTTTCTAAGAGTGGGGATTCATATCCTATATTGGTTTCGATTTTAAAAGATCAAGTCACTCTGACGCTTGATACATCGGGAGATGGATTGCATAAACGTGGTTATCGTGTGGAAACTGTTGAAGCACCGATGAAGGAAACGTTGGCAGCTGCGACGATTATGTTGAGTTTTTGGGAGAAAGATCGTGTCCTTTACGATGTATTTTGTGGATCAGGAACCATTCCAATTGAAGCTGCGATGATTGGTCGTAATATTGCGCCTGGTTTAAATCGTGATTTCACATCGAAACATTGGGATTTTATTGGATCTGAAGTTTGGAAAGAAGAAACAAAAAAAGCGTATTTGGCGATAGATCATGATATTGAGTTAAATATTCATGCATCTGATATATCAGAAAAGAATTTAGAAGCCGCTAAAGAAAATGCTATTGAGGCAGGTGTTGATGATTGTATCAATTTTACTGTTTCGGATTATAAAGATGTTGATTATCAAGATAATTACGCTGTACTAATATCCAATCCACCTTATGGGGAACGATTGAGTGAACAAGATGAAGTAAGAGTGCTTTACAAAAATATGGGTAAATTATTTAAAAAATTACCGACTTGGTCTATCTATATTCTTACAAGTTATGATGATTTTGAAGAAGTATATGGACAAAAAGTCAGTAGAAGAAGAAAGTTGTATAATGGTAGAATTGAGACATGGTTTTATCAGTATTATGGACCTAGACCGCCAAGAAACGAATAAAAAAAGCCACTTTTAGTGGCTTTTAGTTTGATTCAATCCAGTTTAGAATCTTATGATAAGTTGCTTGTTTATTCAGTTCGTTCAATATTTCATGTCTTGCATTATCAATGAGGAGTAAAGTGAGATTTGTATAAT
>DFNN01000033.1:9813-39946 GCA_002376065.1 Caryophanales bacterium UBA3566 | reverse complement strand
AAAGGATTCGAACACAATATGCCTAACCAGTTATCTGGTGGTATGAAACAACGTGTTGGATTGGCTCGAGCTTTGGCGAATGAACCTGAAATCTTATTAATGGATGAACCATATAGTGCATTAGATCCACTTATCCGTAGAGAAATGCAGACTGAACTACTTGGGTTAGAAGATTACATTGATAAAACGATTGTCTTTATTACTCATGATATGAATGAGGCATTTAAACTAGGAGATCGTATTGCATTAATGAAAGATGGAGAGATTGTACAAATGGGGAAACCTAATGATTTCTTTGACAATCCAGCAAGTGACTACGTAAAGGACTTTATCGCTGATGTAGATAAGGGTCAAATTTTAAAAGCAAAACAAGTAATGAGAGAACCGCGATATGTTGCTACACTTGGTGATGACCGAGTAGAGACATATAAAGAGTTAGAAAAACTAGACAAAGAATTTTGTTATGTAACTGATGAAAAAGATGTTTTGAAAGGATATGTGATGACAGAAGATTTGAAGAAATCACGTGCGAAAACAATTGATAATGTGATGAAAACAGATCATGAACCACTATATCGTCAATTATTCTTAAAAGAAATCTTTCCATTGCTTGATACAGCAAATTATGATGTACCAATTGTCGATTCTAAGAATCGTTTAAAAGGTGTCATCAAACATGAAGATGCTATTAGCGCATTAATTTAAGACACATATATTTGTGTCTTTTTTTCTTGCTGATTTTTGGTTATAATAGATTTTTAAACATGAAAAGAGGGATGCAATGAACAATCATAAAATGATTTTTATTGAAGGTTTACCAGGGAGTGGAAAGACGACGTTTTCTAAGAAACTACATCAGTATCTAACAAGCAAAAATGAAAAAGCAATATATTATACTGAAGGTATGCATAATCCTTTAAGTTTGGCTTGGCAAGGATTGTTTTCTGATGAAGAATTTCATTTTTTACTCGAAACGTTTCCTGACTTAAGTGAAAATATAAAGGCCAACACAATAAAGCAAATTGGAAAGAATGTTGTTGCCTATATCAAAGTCTCTGTATCAGAAGAACAAAAAAGTTTTTATGATTATGTCAAAAAATATGAAATATATGACGCGTCAAAAAGCGATTTCATCAATACCTATCAATTGCTTTATCATGAATTTCGTAGAACCCACCAAGTGTTGAATGAATCCCATATTTTTGAATGTATTTTACTGCAAAATCATGTCAATCAATTTCTCGCTGGATACAATTTAAATGAGAAAGATATCTTTAATCACATAAAATCACTCATAGATAATTTTTCATCTTTTAATATATTGATTATATATATTAAACAAACTAATATCAAAAATACACTTAATAAAATAGCGAGAGAACGCCTTTCACCAAACAAAAATATATTTCCTGATTGGATTGATACTGTGATTGACTATATCACATCAACACCGTATGGTAAGTTACATAACTTAAAAGGGAAAGATGGACTAATCGAGTATTCAACTAGACGTCAAGAAATTGAGTTGGCAATATTAAGCAAACTTAAAATTCCTCATTTAGTTGTTGAACTTGACGAAGATTATGACAAAGTATTTGAACAAATAAAAGAAGTAGTGATAGAATAAAATAAAGGTCGCAATATGCGACCTTTATTGATTGTAATAGAGTTGAAATTCAAGTGGATGTGGCATTCTATTGACCAAATAGTGTTCTTTTTCAATCTGTGCAATATGATTTTCAATCATTCTCTTAGAAAACACATCTCCCGCCATCAAGTAATCATGATCTTCTTTTAGAGCATTTGCGGCTTCCTGTAAGTTGGTCGGTAAACTACCTATTTTTGCAAGTTCTTCACCACTCAAATCATAAAGATTAATATCATATGGTCCATAACCAGCTTTTTTTGGATCAATTTTATTGATGATACCGTCAAACGCTGCCATCATAATCGCACTATAAGCAAAATACGGATTGCTCATCGCATCAGGACTTCGTAACTCAAAACGTTTTTCTGATTTATCAATCGTATAACCAGGAATACGAATAACTGCACTTCTATTTGCGGTCGCATACCCAATTGTCACTGGTGCTTCATATCCAGGAACAAGACGTTTGTATGAGTTAGTTGCAGGGTTCGTAATAGCGGTTAAACTTCTCGCATGTTTTAAAATTCCACCAATTGCGTAATGTGCTAATTTTGATAAATTAGAATAACCTTTTTCATCATACATTATATATTCACCATTTTTTTTCAGTTGAATATGGACATGAAGACCATTTCCTGCTTCATTCGCAAATGGTTTTGGCATAAAAGTAATTGTTTTATTCATTGAAACAGCAGCCAAATTCAGAAGGTTTTTCATCTTCATGGTACGGTCACCCATTTCTTTTATCCCAGCAAAATTCACTTCAATTTCAACCTGTCCTGGGCCACCATTTTCAGAATGATGATATTTGATTGGAATACCAATTTTTTCAGCATCCAAAGCAACTTTTGTACGGAACTCGTAACTTGCATCAAAAGGAGAATCTAAATGATATCCGCCATGATGTTTGACCTTAAATCCGATATTTTGCTTGGTGTCATCTCCCATATTCCAATCTGCTTGTTCACTATCAATCTTTACTTCGACATGTTGGTTTGTATTTTTGTATGAAACATGATCTAGTACAAAAAATTCAAATTCAGGCCCAAGTAATACTTCATCTGCAATGTCGTGCTGTTGCATATAAGTTTCAGCTTTATGGGCGATGTATCTTGGATCATCTTCGAAACGTTCCAATTGACCGTTCTTGATGATATAGATATTCGCAATAACCGCAATTGTTTTGTGATCTTTATAACGATCAATATACGCAGTTTCAACATCAGGAATCATAACCATATCTGACTTTTCTACAGTAAGAAAACCATAACTTGAGCCATCAAAACCAATTCCTTTAAACATAATCTCTTCATCAAGTTTTGTGCTTGTAATCGTCAAACGATGCCAGACACCTTTCATGTCAACAACCTTTAAATCAATCACCTCAATATGATGAGTCTTGCAATAATCAATCATTTCATGAATACTTTGAAACATATTTTCACTCCTAACTTAGTATAATAAAGCGCTTTCACAAACAGTATTATAACATATGAAACAAAAAATACTAGATGTTTTAAAATGTTTTTTTGTGCTTGTATAGTATAAAAAAAAAACTTATGGTAAAATATAGGTAAGGATTGAAGAATTGGAGGGAGTTTTATGGGCATTAGAATTTCAAAGGCAACAAAAAAAGACGTCAACAAAGTGTTGGCATACATTAAAGAATTGGCTAGTTATGAAAATTTAAGTAAAACACTTCAAGTAACAGAAGAGCTATTGATTGAGCACGTATTCGAAAAAGAGCATGCTACTGTGATTTTTATTTATGATGATGATGTCGACGAAGAAATTGGATTTGCTATTTACTACTACACGTTTTCTACATTCTTAGGAAAATCAAATTTATTCTTAGAAGATATGTACATCAAAGAAGAAGCACGTGGTAAAGGATACGGAAAACAAATTTTAGCATACTTAGCAATGCACGCTTTAAGACGTGGTTGTGACCGATTCGAATGGAATTGTTTAAATTGGATTAAGCCATCGATTGCGTTTTATAAAAAATTAGGCGCAGTACCTTTAAATGACTGGGTACAGTTTCGTCTAGATGGTGATGAACTAAAACAACTAGCAGATGATTTTGCTGGTGAAGGGGTCAAATATGACTAAAGGCACAATTTAATTGTGCCTTTTTCTTATTCTTCTGAGAAACAACTGCCACCTATAAATTCACGTAGTAGTGAATTACATGGTACATAAGAATCTTCGATATCAACAAAGTATTTTAAGAATTTAATTAATCGATTCGCTGTCATATAATATTCATTGTCATTAGGTATATCTTGCAATGTTGGCAATGCGTATTTTTTTAATACATTTAGCTCGTATTGTAAGCCTGAATTGTAGACATAATCAGCTTGTTCTTGATTAGGATAAATCCAACGGAATTCACCACGTCTAACGCTATCCCACATTGATATAGTTCTTAATGCAGGAGCATTTCTAAACTCTGCATCGCGTACAATACGGCGTATTAATCGTAAATTTGTAATGCTGATTGGATTTTCATCATCCAAGTTCATTTGTAATTGTGGGCTGATGAAAATTTTGAATGTTTTTTTACTTGGAATTAATTTCGTCAATTCGTTATTTAACGCATGGATACCTTCAATAATTATTGGGTTGCTTTTTGAAACTTTGATAGGTCGATAACCCCCACGTTTTTTGGTTTTAAAATCAAAAAATGGGATATCAACGACTTTTCCATCAATTAAATCTAACATGTTTTGGTTAAAAAGTTCAATATCAAGAGTGTTAAGATGTTCTAAATCGACTTGTCCATTTTCATCAGTTGGGATTGCTTCACGATCTAAATAATAGTCATCAAGTGAAATTGTTATAGGTTTCAATCCGCGCGTCATTAACTCAATACGTAAACGATTTGAAAAGGTTGTTTTTCCACTACTAGATGGTCCAGCGATTGCAATCAAACGAATGTTTTCACTGCTTTTGATTTTATCTCCTAATTCAGTCAACATTGCATTGTGTTTTGCTTCACACATGTGGACAAATTCAACAGTCTGTTTGTTTGAAGCATGTCGGTTGAGTTCTGCGACTGTATTTGCTTCAACAACGTCTGCCCAAAGAGACGCCTGGCGCAATGTTTCAATATATTTAGGGGCATCTTTAAATTCAGGGATTTCTTCGTTTGTTTCTGGACGAGGATATTGAATTAAAAATCCTACTTCATAAGGGATAAAATTAAATTTATCAAGGTATCCAGTTGATGGAACCATATAGTTATACATATAGTTCATATAATCATTACAACGGTAGAAGTGTACTTTTTCTTCAGGACGGTAATGGATTAGGTCGATACGGTCTTGATAGTTTCCTTTTTTATAAAATGCAATGGCTTGATCCTTCGTATAAGTAACTCTTTCAAAAGGAATATCAAGTTCAATCAATCTCAACATTTCAGATTCAACCTTAAGAAGAGTTTCTTCAATGTTGACATCTTCTTTGTTTGTGATATAACAAAAAACACTTCTCGAAATACTGTATTTAAATTTTATTTTATAATTAGGATAGATGTTTTTAAACGCCATTGCAATCAAATATCGTAAACTTGCTTCATAAACAGCCATTGCTTCAACACTTGACAATGTTAAGAACTCAACATTGGCATCATAAGAAAAGCGATAAGATAATTCACGTAAACGGTTGTTAACACGTGCAACAGGATATCGATAATCTGTTTCACTAAGTAAATCTTTGACGCGAATTGGTTGGTCAAACTGTTGAGTTTTTTCTTCAATCGTTACTTTAAACATACAATCACCTCGTATTTTCTATAAAGTTGAAACATTTTAGTATACAATAGACTCTTCCAAATGTAAAGGCTTTACTCAATGAAAAAACACGAGAAAAACCAAGCGATTTCAATTAATGACGTGTAGGCTCTGTTGGATAATTAGAAAGAATAGGGTCTGAGATAAAATTCTTAAGAAGTCTTATTATAATATAATTGGTGATAAAATGAAAATAATTTATACAGTTTTAGGAACACTCTTTTTGCTTATTGGATTTGTTGGCGTCATATTACCAATTCTTCCTACAACACCATTTTTGTTGTTAACTTTGTATTTTTATACCAAAGGATCTGATCGATTTCATGATTGGTTTATTGATACAAAAGTATATCATCAATATTTAGAAGACTTTGTAACGACAAAATCAATGACATTAAAGCAAAAATGGACATTAATGTTGTTTGTTGATTTTATGTTATTATTCCCATTCATTATTTTAGAAGGTGCATCAATCAAAATTTTGATTGTTGTTTTAATAGCTTTAAAATATTTCTATTTTTTTACACAAGTAAAAACTATTAAAAAAGATGTATCGAATTAAATCGATACATCTATTTTTTTATTTGTTATTCGAACACTTTCGTCCCACAATAAATCTTGTAATTCTTGATTGTGAGAACGTTTAGTAGAAGAAACAACGATAGGATCTCCTTTAACTTCAAATAATCGAGAAGGGCCATAATACTCGCCACTTTTCGCATCAAGATCGGTACAAGCTCGAACACTTGGCAAACTACCCATATAACTAGATTGATTAAAAGCGTTGACTAATTTGCGAATCCCTCTGAAAGAAAGAACTTTTGAATGTCTTCCTAAGTTTGTTGAACTAATTCCAGGGTGTGCTGCAAGAACTTTGATGTTTAAATTTAATGATTTTAACTTTCTATCTAATGCATAAGTAAAGAGTAAATTCGCTAATTTACTCTGTGCATATGCGATATTTTTCTTATATCGATTAGATGGTCGATAATAAAAACTTTCTACCTTTATTCGACCAAATTTGTGTGCAAGGCTAGCGACATTAACAATTCTTGGGTCAGTAGAAGTAACAAATAAATCAAGAAGTTGTAAGGTCAAGGAAAAATGCCCAATATGGTTCACACCAAACTGCAACTCTAAGCCTTCTTTGGTTTGTGTATATGGTGGGGCCATAACCCCGGCGTTATTAAGCAATATATCGATTGATTTATAATCTTGTTTGATTTGTTTGACAAATGAATTTACACTATCTAAACTTGATAAATCAAGTTCATATAGCGCAATAGAAGCAGATGCAAATTCAGAAATGATTGCTTGTTTTGCTTCCTTTGCACGACTTAGATCTCTACAAGCCATAATGATATGTGCTTCTTTTTTTGCTAATATGTTTGCTGCTTCAAAACCAATCCCACTATTTGCGCCAGTAATGATGATGTTTTTCCCTTTTTGACTTGTAATATCTTCAACATTCCAATTAGTCATTGGCGACCTCCTTTAATTTCACTTTGCATTTTGTATGTTCAATTGTATACATTACGTAAACAAAACCAGCAATGACAAATAGCAAAGCGATCACTTTCCAAAGCATATTTCCAGCTGGCAAAATGATTGGTGTAAAGGCTATTCCTACAGAAGTAAAAAATGCGACTACACACCCAGTACATCCAAACGTGAGCAAGCCAAAGATAAATGTTAGAAATGGAATGGCATTACTTCCTTTTGGGTCGATTTTTGTTAAACGTTGGTTGACAATGGCAAAAGTAACCATAATACTTGATAAAACCGCAATAATAATATTAATAACGATATGAATAGAAACAATACCAATACCAAAATTTTCAGTCATAATACGATAATTCGTATTCCCTTCAAAATCTAAAAAGATATATAGACCAAGAAAAAAAGCAAACAATATCGGTAATAAAATCCAGTTTTTTGTTTGTTTTAATTCACTTCTTATTAATCTAAGCATAAAAATCACATCCTTGTAGTTTATTATAAAAGAAAAGATACTTTTTGAGAAGAAAAACGCATTTATAAGGATGCAAAATGCATATATTATGATAGAATGTGTATGTTGGTGGTGAAAACATGAAAGTATTGATAAATGATTTGAAAAGATTTCCAATAACACTCACTGGGTTCATCTTTTTATCTATTGGGATTATGTTGACAAAAAGAAGTGCGTTAGGGATGAGTCCTTGGGGTGTTTTTCATGAAGGAATGAGCAATGTTACTGGTCTATCATTTGGTGTTGTTACACAGCTTGTAGGACTGATAGTGTTATTAGTCAGTGTCATTTTCTTAAAAACAAAAATTGGATTAGGAACTGTGCTAAATGTGTTATTGGTAGGTTGGTTTATTGATTTGGCAGATCATTTTTATACTTATATACCAATATCCTACCTTGCAAAAACAATCGTTTTTACATTGGGATTGTTCTCAATGACTTTTGGCCGAAGTTTGTATATTGCGTCTAGATTAGGACCCGGACCTCGCGATGGATTGTTTGTAGGACTTTCTAAAACATTAAACATCGAAGTGAAATATATGAAACCGGCAATTGAATTGACAGTCTTACTATTAGGATTTATATTTGGCGGTACTGCGGGTGTAGGAACAGTCGTAGCAGCGCTCGTCAGTGGATATATGGTTCAAACGTTTTTCAAACTATTATCTTATGATCCCACTTTAAAAACTGAGAGTAACATCATGAACTATCTTCAAATAAAAAAGCAATTCAAATAGGTAATATTTGAATTGCTATTTTTTTTAACTAAAATTGTTTTTCCATTCAATGATAAAGGCTTTCAATTCATCGAAATTCGGACTTTTTGCTTGTCGAACGTAATAACCACTAGTACTCATACCTAAAAGCAAGGCTTCATCAGGCGTTAAATCAAGCAATAATCCTAAGCAATAACCTGCATTAAAATTGTCGCCAGCTCCAGTTGTTAATTTCGGTTTTTCAACATACGGTCCGGTTTCTTCATAAAACTCTCCATTGACAACTGTACAAGAACGATCAACGGGATGAATAACAACACTATAAATACCAATATATTCATACAAGGCATTGTTTAAGTCTTCCAAAGATATTTGCATATTCTTAAGTGAGGTATCATCAAATAAGTCTAACACATTTGCAATGTCATATGCCTCTTTTTTATTTAGACCAAGAACAACACGAAAATGACTATTGAATTCTTTCATCATTAAAATAGCTTTAATGATTTCATCATGTTCACGCTTTTCAGGATCCGCCAAATCAAAGAATAAAATCGGTTTGACTTTCCTTTGTTTCATCTCAGGAAGAATATGGATGATTAGTTTTTCCCATAGATTTGTCATATATGGCAACATTGACCAGTTAACCATCGCGACCAAATCCGCTTCTTCAAAATAAGATATTAATTCTTTGCGACCAACATTGTTGATTAAATTTTCGTAAGTTACGTCATTTAATGAAGCCATTTTTCCTAGCATAAGTTTCCCATCATCAAATTCTAAAGCATCAGTATGGCCACTATTTGCAAATGATTTTAATGTTACATTGCCCGGCATTTGTAAAAAAACCTCATCAATATTCGGAACACCAAGTGCTCCCATATATGTCAGGTTTGCTTGATGCATTGCCAAGGCATTACACATAATTGGTCCATTTCCTCCGATTTTCTTTTGTGAGGGAAATAGTTCAATGTTTGTTGAGAGTCCGCTTGCTCGTTTAATACGATCACCAAACGAAGCAATGGTTTCAATTCTAGTGAAATGTTCTGCATCTTTTCGCTTGTCAACAACATGAATGATTTCATCGATAAATCCATCGAATCCAATCAACATGCGATAGATGCTAGAATCTCTATTATGCAGCTTGTCTACTAAAACTTGTTTTTTATCTTTTTTCATTATAATCACCTAAATTTATTATACCATGTATGACTAAAGTATCGATGATGATTTTAAGAAAAGAGTGAGTTTTAACACTCACTCTTTGTAGGTAATGATGTTTCCTTCCCAAGTTTTAATTTGATAGGTATCATTTTCGTGGCTAATAATATAACTTGGAAGAAGAGGTATTTTTCCTAATCCACCAGGGGCATTAAAAATGTAAGTTGGTATGGCCATACCAGACGTATGACCTCGCATAAATGACATAATCTCTAAACCATCACTAATTTTTGGAATGAAATGGCTTGTACCTTTTACTTTTTTTGCATGAAAAATATAATAAGGACGAACACGGGCCATTAATAACTTTTGATTCATATACGTCATAAGAAACTTATTATCATTGATGCCTTTAAGCAAGACTGCTTGATTACCAACATTGATTCCAGCATCAATGAGTTTAGACAAATGTTTTATGCTGATTTTTGAGATTTCTTTTGGATGATTGAAGTGGGTATTGACATACACTGGATGATATTTTTTTAATATCGAGACAAGTTCATCAGTAATACGCATTGGCAATGTAACAGGAGTTCTAGTACCAAAACGAATTATCTCAACATGGGGAATTGCGCGTAATGATTTTAAAATATGCTCAATTTGTTTATTCGATAATAAAAACGCATCCCCACCAGTCACCAAAACATCTCTAATTTCTTCATTATTTTTAATATAATCGATCGATTCATTGATTATTTTTAGTGGTGTGTGTTCGTCATTCTCGCCAATCAATCTTCGGCGTTGACAATGACGACAATACATAGCACAAACATTCGTGACATTAATAATCAATCGATCTGGATATCTTCTTGTAATTGACCCAGCAGGATTAGTGAATTCTTCAGCCATCGGATCATCTTTTCCGTAATCAGTAATGAATTCACCACTGTTTGGAATACTTTGCATTTTGATTGGATCATCTGTTTCTTCCCCAATTAGCGCTAAATAATAAGGTGATATCGCAAAACGATTTGTTTGATTTAGTGCTCTAATATCATCGATTTCTTTTGAAGTTAAAGAAACAAAATTCTGTAAAGTATCGACATCCATAATACGATTATGCATTTGCCATTTGTGATTTTCCCAATCCTTTTCTGTTGCTTTAAAGAAAGCTAATAGCATTTGTTTTTTCTTTTCATAATGTAGATCATCTAGTAGTTCTTGATGTTTTATTTTCTTTTTAAAATCAAGGAATTTTTCGTTTGCTTTTTTCAGTTCATTCGCTCTATTTAAAGATACTTCTCTAGCGTTCATACAATCACTCCAATCTGTTACCTAAAATTATATCAAAAAATAAATTTTTTCACAAATTGGTTACTCTTTGTAGTTGGCAGTTAACCGTAAATATTCTTCGGCATTTTCTTTAATTCCAAGCTGTTCTGTTTCTGATAATGGACGTACGATCTTCATTGGATTTCCTATAACCAACATGTTTGGTGGTACATGTTTTCCTGGTGGAACAACCGTCCCTGCTCCAACCAAACTACCTTCACCAATCACAGCGCCATCTAAAATTATACTACCCATTCCAATTAAAGCATTATCATGGACAGTAGCAGCATGAACAATTGCACTATGTCCTACAGTAACGTTTTTTCCAATTGTGGTTGGTAAGTTGGTATTTGTATGAACGACAGCATTGTCTTGAATGTTGGTGTTTTCTTTAATCAATACAGGTGCCATATCACCACGAATGGTCGCATTGTACCAAACATTGACATTGGCTTCTAATGTCACATCTCCAGCAACAACAGCTGTTGGAAATACAGTGGCCTTTGAATCAATCTTTGGTGATTTTTTTTGATAGGGTACATTCATTTAAATCATCCTTTCTTTTTTGAGACAAAAAAACTGAGAAATCTCAGTTTTTATTGTATTCTTCTAAAGCTATTTTTAATAACTCCATTGCTCTTGCCATTTCTTTAGTGTTTAATACATAAGCAATACGAACCTCATCGATTCCTATTCCTTTGGTTGCATAAAAACCTTCTGCAGGAGCCATCATCACAGTTTCATTGTGATCTGAAAACTCTGTCAACATCCAAATAATAAACTCTTCAGCATTTGCTACAGGTAGTTTGGCAACAACATAAAATGCACCTGTTGGTTTTTCACATACAACCCCCGGAATCTGATTCAGTGTTTCATAAACAATATCGCGTCTTGCTTCATATTCAGCACGGATTGATTCGGTATATTCAGTCGGTAATTGGTATAGAGCCGCAGCCCCAATTTGTTCTAGTGTCGCTACACAAAGTCTTGCTTGACAAAGTTTTAATATTTGCTTCATCAATTCTTTGTTTTTTGATGCGATTGATCCTATTCTTGCACCACAAGCACTATAACGTTTGCTGACACTTTCAATAATCAATGTACGATCACTGACACTTTTAATTGTACCCATTGAAATACCTTCTAACCCATCAAATGCAAATCCACGATAAACTTCATCACTAATGATGAATAAATCATGCTTGATGGCAATATCAGCAATCATTAACATTTCTTCTTTTGTAAGAACTGTTCCTGTTGGATTTCCTGGATTTGAAAATAGTATCGCTTTTGTTTTTGGAGTAATTAATGCTTCTATTTCCTTTTGTGGAGGCAAATGAAATCCTTCCTCAGCAACTGTAGTGATTGGTTTAATATTGACATTCACTTCTCCAGTAAAACCATTATAGTTTGTGTAAAATGGTTCAGGAACAAGAATTTCATCACCTGGATCACACATTGCAATCGTAGCAAATGTCACAGCCTCACTACCACCATTTGTAATCAAAATTTCATCGTGTTCAAAAAAGATATCATCTCTAGCAAAATACTTTTGAATCGCGGTAATAAGTGTTGGCTCTCCTTGAGAGAAGGAGTATTTAATAATTTTAGAGTCATAATCATTGATGGCATCCATAAACACACTTGGAGTTTCAATATCTGGTTGTCCAATATTCAAATGATATACATGCTTCCCATTGGCCTTTGCACGTTGTGCATAGGGTACAAGTTTACGAACAGGAGACTCTTGCATTTGTTGAATTCTTGTAGAAAATTTCATTTTCATCACCTCATCTTTAAAATCACTCATATTGTACCACTCAGTAAATAAATAATCAACTAAGAAAAGCTGAAAAATGAAAACACTTACAGCAAAATATTGAATATTATAATCGATAAACTCAAGAATCGAATGAAAATATTTTCATACAATATATAAGAGCGAAATAATAACATATTAAATGGCTATTTTAAAGGATAAAAAGGGAATATAAAAAAACTTTTACTTTTTTCATGAAAACGCTTGTTTTATACATCTTTTATTGTTAAAATGCTTATGTGTTAAGATGTGAATCACGAAAGAAAGGATATCGAAAATGAGTGTAAAATTATTTATTCCAGGTCCTGTGGATGTTGAAGCAGATGTATTAGAAAAACTGGCAACACCACAAATTGGACATCGCAGCAAAGAAGCAAGCGATTTACAAGGTCGCATCGCAGAGAAATTACAAAAATTAATGTTTACGAAAAACTTAATTATTTTATCAACGAGTTCTGGTAGTGGAATTATGGAGATGAGCATTCGCTCTTGTACTAAGAAAAGAGCAGCTGTATTTAGTGTAGGTGCATTTGGAGACCGTTGGTATAAAATGGCAACGACAAATAATATTCCTGCAGATCACTTTAAATCTGAACCGGGAATGCCAACAACTCCACAAATGGTTGAAGAAGCCCTAAAAACAGGGAAATACGACGTAGTAACAGTGACACACAACGAAACATCAGCTGGATTAATGAATCCTGTTCATGAAATTGGTGAAGTGATTAAAAAGTATCCTGATGTAATCTATTTGGTGGATGCAGTTAGTTCACTAGGTGGAGCAAAAATCGAAGCAGACAAAGCGGGTATTGATGTATTATTATCGAGTACGCAAAAAAGTTTGGGTGTACCTCCGGGACTTGCGATGGCAAGTGTTAGTGAAAAAGCGATTGAACGTGCAAAAACTGTAGAAAATCGTGGTTTCTATTTGGATTTGGTGAATGTCGCGAAAAAAGCACAAGAGAAAAACCAATATCCAACAACACCAGCAACACCACATATGTGGGCATTAGATTACAAACTTGATAAGATTCTAAATCAAGAAGGGTTAGAGAATCGTTTTAATCGTCATGCAAAACTTGCACAAATTGTACGTGATTGGGCAAACAAATACTTTGCTTTATATGCAAAAGAAGGATATTACTCAAACACAGTTACAACAATTATGAATACCAAAGGACATAGTGTTGCAGATCTTAACAAAGAACTTGGTAAACGTGGATATATGATTTCTAATGGCTACGGTGATTTAAAAGAAAAAGCATTTAGAATTGCTCATATGGCAGATAGAACAGAAGAAGATTTACAAGCTTTATTAAGAGAAATCGAAGATATTTGGAATTTATAAGGGGGCAGTTATGAAAGTTTTAGCAAATGATGGAATGGCTGCTTCGGCAGCAGAAAAGCTCACATCTCTTGGATATGAAGTAGATGTAAATCATTACGAAGGTGATGAATTGATTCAAAAAATCAAAGAAGTCGACTGCATCGTAATCAGAAGTGCTACTAAGATCCGCAAACCTTTGATTGATGAAGCGTTAAAAACAAAGCAACTTAAACTGATTGTTCGCGCTGGTGTAGGTATTGATAATATTGATCATCAATATGCACAAGAACAAGGATTAACTGTTCGCAATACACCGAATAGTTCAAGTGATGCAGTAGCAGAACTTGCGCTTGGACATATGTTTACGCTTGCTCGACATTTGCATCAATCAAATGTAACGATGAGACAAGGTGAATGGAACAAAAAAGCATACAAAGGAATTGAACTAAACAAAAAAACATTGGGATTGATTGGTTTTGGACGTATTGCACAAAGTTTGGCAAAAAAAGCACAAGCATTGGGTATGAATGTCATCTATAATGATTTAACAGGACCAACAGATATGATAGATAACTGCCGCTTTGTATCGAAAGAAGATTTATTGAAAGAAGCAGATTTTGTATCGTTACATATTCCATTTATTAAAGAATTGGGAAGTGTCATTAATAAAAATGAATTTGATATGATGAAACCTTCTGCTTATTTAATCAACGCCGCTCGAGGTGGTGTTGTGAATGAATCAGATTTGATTGATGCTTTAAATGAAGGAAAGCTTTCTGGAGCTGCCCTTGATGTTTTTGAAAATGAACCAGTAAAAGATGATCGTATTTATCAACATCCAATGATTTCTTTGACTCCACATATTGGTGCTTCAACTAGTGAAGCACAAGAACGTATTGGACAAGAAACAATTGATGTTATCATAAAAACATTAAATTAGGAGGAACAAAATGGCTATTGTTAGACCGTTTAAAGCGGTAAGACCAAGAAAGGATTTAGTGGAAAGAGTTGTTGCTTTACCTTATGATGTAATGGATCGTAAAGAAGCAAAAGCGATGGCAAAAGGAAATCCATACAGTTTCTTACATATTTCACGTTCAGAAATTGATTTCCCATCATCAACAGACCCATATAGCCCACTAGTCTATAAAAAAGCACGTAAGAATTTCCAAATTTTTCAAGATGACGGAGTGCTCGTGCAAGATGAAGAACCAATGTTTTATATTTATCGTCAAATTATGAATGGACATGAACAAACTGGTTTTGTTGGATGTACCTCGATTGATGATTATGTCAATAATGTCATTAAAAAACATGAGTTAACTTTACTTAGTAAAGAAAAAGACCGCATCAATCATTTTGACGCTACTGACGCAAATACTTCACCAATTTTTATGACTTATCGTGATGATACTTCACTCAATAAAATTTTGGATGATTGGACAACTGATCATGAACCTGAAATTGACATTGTAACTGAAGATGGTGTGAGTCATATAGTATGGCCAATCACCAACTTAGAAACTTGTGAAATAATCTCTCAAGAATTTACAAAAATTGAAGCTTTGTATATTGCAGACGGACATCATCGTAGTGCCAGTGCTGCAAAAGTAGCGCTTAAAAAACGTCAAGAGAATCCTAATTATACAGGAGAAGAAGAATTCAATTTCTTTATGTCGGTTATTTTTCCTGAATCGAATTTGAATGTGATGGACTACAATCGTGTTGTTCATGATTTAAATGGAATGACAGAAGAAGAATTCACTGAAAAATTAGAAGAAAAATTTGATATTCAATTAAGCAAATCACCATTTAAACCAATTGAGCGTCATACATTTGGTATGTATATTAATAAAAAATGGTATAAATTAACTGTTAAACCAGAAATTCTTAAGACAGATAATATTTTAGAAAAAATCGATGCATCTATTTTAGAAACTCATGTATTGAATGAAATTTTGGGAATTAAAAATTTACGTGATTCTTCAAGAATTTCATTTGTTGGTGGAATCCGTGGATTGAAAGGGTTAAAACAAAAAACAGATCGACTTGATGGAATTGGATTTGCGATGTTCCCAGTAACAATGCAAGAAATCATGGAAGTGTCTGATAACGGGTTAATTATGCCTGCGAAATCAACTTGGTTTGAACCCAAATTACGAAGTGGATTATTTGTTCATAAATTTGAAAGTTATGAGAGTAAAGAATCAGAAGATGAGATTTCACATGAAACAAAAGATTATATAACTTCTGTTTTAGAAAAAGTTCGTCGACAAGATCAAAATCAAACTGAATTTGTTCAAGCTGTTACAGAAGTACTACATTCGTTAGGTCCAGTACTTGATCAACATCCTGAATATATCGAAAACAATATTTTAGAACGTATGGTTGAACCTGAACGTGCAATTGTATTTAGAGTTCCTTGGGTTGATGATGAAGGACATGTGCATGTTAATCGTGGATTCCGTGTACAGTTCAATAGTGCAATCGGACCATACAAAGGTGGATTACGTTTCCATCCAAGTGTATATTTAGGAGTTATTAAGTTCTTGGGATTTGAACAAATCTTTAAAAACTCATTGACTAGCTTACCAATTGGTGGTGGAAAAGGTGGAAGTGACTTTAATCCGCTTGGTAAATCAGATGATGAAATAAGACGTTTCTGTGAAAGTTTTATGATAGAATTGTATCGACATATCGGTCCTGATACAGATATTCCTGCGGGTGATATTGGTGTTGGTGGACGTGAAATTGGTTATCTATTTGGTACTTACAAACGTATCAAAGGTAATTATGAAAACGGTGTGTTGACTGGTAAAGGAATTACTTATGGAGGTTCATTAATTCGTCCTGAAGCAACTGGATATGGAGCTACTTATTTTGCGCTTCAAATGTTGCGTCATGATGATTTAGATTTCAAAAATAAAACAGTCGCAGTAAGTGGATTTGGAAATGTTGCCTGGGGTGTATGTAAAAAAGTACGCGACCTAGGTGGTAAAGTAGTTACATTATCAGGACCAGAAGGATATGTTTATGATCCTGATGGAGTTGTTACACAAGAAAAAATTGATTTTATGTTAGAAATGCGTGCCAATACAAATGGAAAAATCCAAGATTATGCGGATAAATTTGATGTAGAGTTCTTCCCTGGAAAAAAACCTTGGGAACGCAAAGTAGATATCGTAATGCCTTGTGCTACTCAAAACGAAATCTATCCAGAAGATGCAAAACTAATTATTGAAAATGAAGTAAAATATCTTATTGAAGGTGCCAATATGCCAACAACCAACGAGGCTATTGAATTGTTGAAAAATGCTGGTGTTATTATTGGTCCTGGTAAAGCTGCCAATGCTGGTGGAGTTGCTACAAGTGCACTTGAAATGTCACAAAATAGTATGAGATTACATTGGACAAGTGAAGAAGTAGATGAAAAACTTCGAGGTATCATGAAAAACATCTTTAATTCATGTGTTCGTGCAAGTAGTCGTTATGGATTTGGGTATGACTTAATTGCTGGAGCGAACATTGCTGGATTTGTGAAAGTCGCAGACGCAATGATTGCGCAAGGAAAATATTAAGATCATAAAAAGACAAAGGGAGTGATTTGATGGGATATGCATTAAAAGAAACGAAATATCGTTATCGTGCATACACCGAAAATGGAACTTGGCAAAAAGGGTTCTTAACAGAAGATAAAAATATCAGCATTCATGAAGGATCGAATGTATTCCATTATGGACAAGCCTTGTTTGAAGGGCTTAAAGCATATAAAACTAAGGATGGAGATGTACAACTATTTCGTCCTGACCTGAACTATATTCGCATCAATGAGGGATTGAAACGTATTGTTGCACCTGAGTTGCCTGAAGAATTGTTTTTTGAAGCAATTGAGGAAGTCGTTCGTGCAAATAAAGATGATATTCCTGAGTACGGAGATGGAAAAAGTTTATACATACGTCCTTTTGTGATTGGACAAGGAATGAACTTAGGAGTAAAACCAAGTGAAGAATATTTGTTTAGTGTATTTTGTGCACCTGTAGGAACGTATTTTAAAGGTGGACTAGCTGCGCTTGATTTTGTCACAACAGATTATGATCGAGCAGCCGCAAATGGAACAGGAAAAGTAAAAGTTGCAGGAAATTATGCAGCAAGTCTTTATCCTCGTCAGCAGGCAATCGACGCAGGATATGCAGGTGTGATTTATTTAGATCCATTGACACATTCAAAAATTGATGAAGTTGGAGCGGCAAACTTCTTTGCTGTAACACATGACAATGTTCTTGTGACACCAAAATCTTCTTCAATATTACCAAGCATTACAAAACGTAGTATATTATACATCGCAGAGCATATGCTTGGAATGAAAGTAGAAGAAAGAGATGCTCACATAGACAATCTTGATGAATTTAAAGAAGCTGGAGCTTGTGGTACTGCCGCAATCATCACACCAATTGGATCGATTACGCACAAAGGTAAAAAAACGATCTTTGGTGATGGAGAAACTGTTGGTGAAGTTACAAAAAAATTATATGATACATTGGTAAAAATTTATTATGGAGATATGGAAGCTCCAGAAGGATGGATCCGAAAAGTATTGTAAACAAAAAGGCTTGACATTACATTGTCAAGCCTTCTTTTTATTCAAAAAGGGTGGTATGAATTTTTTTAGCCAATCCTTTTGTTTGATTTTTTGAAATACTGCAAATTGCAACGCGTAATCCGTGGGCAACTGAAACAGTGAAAATATGATTTTCTTGTAATTTTTTATTATATTCATCGATTTTATCATCATCTACTTTGATGGTGATGAAGAAACCTTCTTTGTACGGATAGATTGGAAGTGCTACCTCATGAGCTTCTCTTAGAAAAATGTCCGCACGCTCTTTCAGTAAATCGATGTAATATTGCTTCTCTTTAAGATAATCTTTTTTTAAAGTAGGAGTAGATTCAATTTTAGAAAATAACTTCATTGCTGAGTTGTTGACTGTAGACCAAATACTTCTAGCCGAATAAATCATTGCATCAACATATTTTTGACGCTCGATGGCATTCTTAGCAAAGACAACAGCTGCACCAACTCTAGCACCATAAGCAGTCAATGTTTTTGATGTAGAAAAAGCGACAACAACCATGATATTTTCATTTAGATTTTGGTATTGCCCAAAATGTTCTTTCCAATCATCTAACTGATGATTAAAATCGATGTATGCAACATCGTGAAGCAAAATAATTTTACCTTCACTAGATAATTCGTTGAATCCATTTAATATTTGATTCCATTCTGTTTTTGTCATGGTATATCCTGAAGGATTATGACAAGGGTCATTAATAATGATGACAGCTTTACCTTGCAGTTCAATCATTTCTTTGGTCTTTTCTAAGAGACCATCAACATTAAATTGATCATGATTAAACAACTCATAATCTTGATGAATAATGCCAAATTCTTCCGCCATCGTTTTATAAGGACCCCAACCAAGAGAAGGCTTTAAAACAATTTCTCCAACATTCAACACATTCTTTAATGTCGCGCTAACTGCCCCCGCTCCACCAGGAGTAGCAATGACGTCACAATCTAAATTGGAGACTTTTAACCAATTTTTGACACTTTGTTTAAAATCAGGATTGCCATCAATTCCAGAAGCATATTTTGCTTTTTGAATCTTATCGATTTCATCGTATGCATTCCAAACATGTTCAAATGCAACAAATGTTCCATTTTCATCATATAAAGTCCCCAAAGTTGCATTGACTACTTGACCTTTAAATAGAAGTTCATCTTCCTTCGCGGCAACCGCAGCTTTGAAAACCTTATCAATCATTTTTTTACCGTTACTAGCATCATTTAAGAAGCTTTTCATTTTTCCACCTCATTATTAGTATTCATTAGATATTATAACATTTATTTCATAAAATGGAACCATTTTGAAGGTCTTTTTTGCTTTATTTAACTATTATGTAAGCGCATACTATTTTTATGGAAAAACATCATTAGTATGACCATTATTGGGAATATAAAAAAGTAAAAATATTGTGTATTTAGCAGATTATGTGCTAAAATAGGTTAAGAGGTGATACGATGATTGCACAAATACAAAAAGTCATGAATAAAAAGGCGAAATATTCTTTTGACTCATATTCAATGAAAGAAGCCAATGTAAAACGCAGCAAATTGTTCCCAATATTAAGTGTGCTTGTTTTACTAATTATCATTGGTTATTTTTTACAAACGTCTGGTATTATCTCTAGTGAGTACTACGGATTAGAAGTTGTGATATTTGCATTTTTGTTTTTAGTGTTAGTTCCATTAGCATTTCATGATAAAAAGAAATTCAAATATTTGGTTTATACAAAAGAATACTTGATCAAAGTAAAAAGCAAAAAAGATGTTGAGTTTGTACGTTATGATGATATTCGTTCCTTCTCATATAAGAATGATACGATTGTTTTAAAAGATGAGAATAATACCTTATCACTATATGTTCCATACATTAAAAATGAATTGACCACCATCATTCAAATCTTAGAAGCAAAAGGGAAAACGTTTGATCGAAATAAAGCTTATATGATTCGTGATATAAAATTAGACTTCAAAGATAATAAAGTCATCATGTATGAAATAGAAGCGCCAGAAACGAAAACAGAAAAAGTAATGAAAGCAATGTATGAAGAATACAAATCAATTACACCTGGATTTACAGATGAAATCAACATTATCAATAGCTATGTAGATAAATCTTCGTTTAAAGGGGGAGATTTGTATTTTCGTTTAAACCGTATTGATGTACTTGATAATCACCCAGAAAACACATCATTTCAAACGTTGACTGCGAAAAATGCTGTATTAATCTTTATCAACCCAAAAATTCGCGCAGTGATTAAACGAGAACAAGGAAAAAAAGACCAAGAATTAGAGCCGTCTTTAAAAAGTGTTATCTTGAATACACATAATGGAATCGTTTCGTCTTTTTCCGTTCAAAAAAATAAAATTGAGTTTAAAGTTGGAGTCGGAGTAGCGATTACTCAAATGACCATTGTAGTCGATGATGTTATTATCGGCTGGAAAGAAATAGAGTAGTCTTTTATGACTACTTTTCTTTAGAAATTAGCGTAAGGGGAAGTACACATGAATGAAAAAGCACATAAAAAACAAATAATAAAATTTGGATTCTATGGTTTATTAAAGAACTTACGGTTTTTTGAACCATATATGATCATCTTTTTCACGATGTCAGGATTATCCTTGTTTCATGTTGGATTACTCTATTCGATTCGTGAAATTATTGTATATATTTTTGAGATTCCCTCTGGAGTTATCGCTGATAGGTATGGAAAGAAAACAGAACTGTATGCATGTTTTATTTTCTACATCATATCATTTATCATCTTTTTCTTTGGAACATCATTTTTTGTTTTTGCCATCGCAATGTTCTTTTTTGCTTTAGGAGAAGCGTTTCGAAGTGGTACACATAAATCAATGATCATGGCGTATTTAGATCACGAAGATATGAAAGATTCGAAAAGTAAAGTATATGGTACAACGAGAAGTTATTCATTGATTGGATCAACAATTATGAGCTTAATTTCGATTGTATTTGTTTTGTATTTACCAGAAATTAAATATTTGTTTCTCATCGCCATTATTCCTTACACCTTAGATTTGTTTTTGATTATGTCTTACCCTCAGTCATTAAATGAGCGACAAGATTCCAATTTTAATCTAAAAGAGTTCATCAAACACAATGTTGAAAGCATTAAGTATGCATTTAGTCATTGGAAAGTAACTGGATTACTTTTAAACGCATCATCTTATCAAGCTGGTTTTAAGAGTATTAAAGACTATATTCAGCCATTGATTGTCAGTATGGCTTTAGGAGTTTTGGTCTTTGATTCTTTTAATCAAGAAGAGCATTCTAAAATTTATATTGGTGTGATATATGCGGTAATTTACTTAGTTAGTGCGTATGCATCAAAACAAGCACATAAAGTGGAAAAATTGGGATCACCAAAGAAAATTGTTCAGTTTATGTGGTTGTTGAGTGGTGGATTATTGATTATTCTTAGTGCATTCACCGAATCTATTTTTGTTGTCTTTATTGTGTTCTTATTCTTGTATGTATTCTTAAATATAAGAAGACCATTAATGGTTGAGCGTTTAGGAAATGCAGTTGAAAAAGATAAACGAGCTAGTATGTTGAGTGTAGAAGCACAAACGACAAGTTTATTGGTCGCATTGTTTGCTCCACTGATTGGATATATTGCTGATCATAGTATGTCTTTACTATTTACACTTGTCGGGATAACAATGATAATGATATTTTTTGCTTCATCAATCTTCACCAAACGTCAAAATGCATAAACAAAGGTGATTCCATATTAGGAATCACCTTTGTTAGTATAATAAGCATAAACTTTCTTAGTTAATTCTGGTAAAGAGATATGATTATTTTCAACAATGTAATCAATACGATCTAACTGATTTATCGCGAATAACTCATCGTCATTTTCAAGTCGTTTTTCAATGTCACCAATTTGATCTTTTCTTTTAAGCATTCGTTCTTTTCGAATTTCTTTTGGAGTTTGAATTAAAATAATGGTGACGCTACTTGGACTCTTTTTATGAAATTCATTGGCACCGTTTGGTTCAACAATTAATACTTTTTTTGGACCAATCTCATTATAAGAAGTTCCATATTTATAACCGTTATAGTGGACTGTTTCAATAAAAAAAGAAGAAGCTTCTAATCGATTGAACTCCTCTAATGAGACAAAATGATAATCAAAATGATTTACTTCACCTTTTCGTGGAGGTCTTGTGGTATGGGTGACAAATTTATGGAAACCATAATATTTGATCAACCGTCTTGCAATTTCTGTTTTACCACTAGCACTAGCTCCGACAAGTATTAGCATAGCATCACTCCTTGTATCAATATTGTACCAAACTTTGATCAAAATAGATATAGAAAAAGCGATTTTTCAATCGCTTTTTTTTATAATTTTTCTATAATTTCGATGATACTATCACGCGCTTCAGTTGGCAAAATATCTTGATTATAAAGTGAGTCTATATAATCAACACGGAATTGAAGACGTTCTTTTAATAGGTTAACATATTGTTCATCTGTCAAGTCAGGAGTGAAATCCTCCATTTCAATAATCGATAGATGCTCTGTATTTCCAAATGGTACAAATGTAACGTCGTTTGTAACAATATCTTCAACAATTTTCAGTGTAATTTGAGGAGTTACTTTATGTTTTAAGAAGTATCCGGTATTTAAGATATAACAATCAACATCTGTATTTTCAAATAAATCTTTGAATTTGTTATAATCATTTCTTAATGGATATAGCCTAAACGGATTTGCATAAGGTTCAATAACAAGTTTTGAATTTGTTGCGCCATGTTCAGCAGAAGATCGTTTTGTTGCGAGGGTCGCGCCAAAGGTACTTCCTAAAATTGGAGATGTTACTTTCATAATTGGTGGTAAAGTATCATCTTTCATTATCCAAAAAATTGCATCAATTTTATTATTGAATTTGTATGCGCGTTTTTTTGTCCAGAATTTTGATTTCAGAGCGCGTCCGTTCCCATTACGAATATCTTCTGTGACAGGAACAATGCGACCGTCTTGATCTAAAGTGGCACCAACGTTTTGAATTGTTAACAAATATTTGTTATCTGGATGATTGGTTGGGTAATCTTGAACTTTATCAAAATAAGATGGTTCTAGTGAAATACTTGAACCGTCTTTATTAGAAATAATAAAAGCATCATCATGTAAAACAGTCACGTCAAATTTACCATGGTGTTTCGAATGTGTAATGGTGCTTTTTCCACTTCCACTAAGACCAAAAACGCCAGCAATAAAGGTTTTATCATTGTCTAAGTTGAACCTTTTTTGTCCGCCATGACAAGCTGTGAAATCGTTTCTTGATGCGATAGACCATGCCATTGTCAAAGTGCCTTTTTTGTGTTCTCCAAAATAACGAAGTCCAAGCAAAGCACCACAATTGGTATCATGTTCAAAAATACTTAATCCTTCTTCATAACCTTCACTAAAGTAATCTGGATCACTATATAGGAAAATATCTCCTTCATCAATGAGCGTACTACGTTCATACATCGAATCCATTTCAATGTTTTGATTTTGAAAGTTTAGCATCCATGAAAACATTGTATTCTCATAACCTTCAGGAATCAATAAATGAGCCTTGACCATAAAGTCTTCATGAAGGCCTACATAGGCAACGGCATGATACATTTTTTTCTTGCGAGAATTAAAGATTGCTTCTCTTAAGATGTTAGCAAATTTCTCTTTATTGTCTTTGTTGATTAATCGTCTTGCTTTTGCTTGTCTACCGGTGATGATTCCATCATTAAATAGAAGAACTTTTGAGTCTTCAGGTAACTCCAATTTTCCTGGTTTATAAAGTGGTAAGTCTGTGACAATGGTCCCAGGGGAATCTTTTGCTAGTTTATAAGCTTGAGAAATCGAAGTGATTTCTGTAACGTTGTTGCGATAAAATGCTGTTTCAATGGTTGTACGAATACGGCTAAATGATTTACTATTTGATGCAGAAATGTCGTCTTGTTTTAAATGACTTTTGGTTGCCATGAAATTCTCCTTTACGAAATATTAGCGACGAGGGCACTTAGTGCAATTGAGTAGTATTTACTCATCGTCGAGTCAGCTCTAGATGTTAATACGATTGGTTTTTGTGCACCTGCTATAACAGAAGCACTTTTTGCGTTTGCCAAAAACATCATTGTTTTATAAAAGACGTTTCCAGCTTCAATGCGAGGCATAATCAATATATCTGCTTCCCCAGCAGCAGGATCTTCAATTCCTTTATGTAAGGCAGCTTCTTTATTGATTGCATTGTCAATGGCGAAAGGACCAGAAACCACACAATTTTTAATAATGCCATCTTCATTCATTTTTTTCAAGTCACGTGCATCAAGAGTAGCTTCCATTTGTGGGTTGATTTTTTCAACTGCTCCAATGATTGCGACATTTGGTCGTTCGTTTCCTAATGCATGTGCTATTTTTACACTGTTTTCAATGATTTGTCTTTTTTCATCTAGCCTTGGTGCAATATTCATTGCCCCATCACTCATTAATAATAACTTATGGTAATTTGCACTCTCCATGACTGATACATGAGAAATACGATTTTCTGTTCGAAGTCCAAACTCTTTATTTAGAGCAGCCTTTAAAATGATTGATGTATCAACAAGACCCTTCATAAGGATTGCTTCTTTCTCATTATGAACTAGTTTTACTGCTTTTAATGATGCCTTTTCTTTGTCCTTTTCATCAATAATCTTATAGTAAGTAGGATTGATATTTAAGTCATTCATAATTTTTAAGATTTCTTCTTGATTACCGACAAGAATAGGATCGATGATGTCTTCTTTACGAGCCAATTCAACAGCTTCTAATACATGCTCATCTTCAGCACAAGCAACAATCAATGGTTTCGTTTTTATTTGTTTAGCAGTGTTGATTAATTCCTCAATTGTTCTAATCATCTTAGTCCTCCTAATATTCTTTTGCTTTTTCTTGATTTGTGATGACTCTTAAAGCTCCTAAAGCCAAAGCTTCCATTTCATCTTCACCTGGAAAAATTAAAATATTTCCAATAAAGGATACATGATCTTTAATATAATCCATGATAAATGAATCATAAGCAAGACCTCCTGTTAATACAATCGCATCCACTTGCCCTTTTAGAACAGCAGCAGCAGATCCAATTTCTTTTGCGATTTGGTAAGCCATCACTTCAACAATGAATTTGGCTTTCTCATCGCCATTCTTAATACGTTGCTCAATTTCATATCCATCATTCGTTCCAAGATATGCGACAAGGCCACCTTGACCATAATTTTTACGTTTGATTTCTTCAAAAGTGTATTTACCACTAAACACCATTTTATAAAGTGGTCCAATCGGAACACTCCCACTACGTTCTGGAGACATTGGCCCATCACCATCAAGAGCATTGTTGACATCAACTACACGCCCCAATTTATGGACACCAACGCTAATTCCACCACCAAGATGCGCTACAATTAAATTTGTTTCATGATATGGTTTATCAAGTGAAACAGCGGCTTTTAAAGCAACAGCTTTTTGATTCAATGCATGAAATAAACTTGCACGCTTAATTTCAGGCATTCCTGTAAATCTTGCATGATCATCCATTTCATCAACCGCTACAGGGTCAACAATGAATGAGGGAATGTTGACCTCATCAGCCAACTTTTTCGCAATCACACAACCCAAATTTGAAGCATGCTCTCCACGGGTTGCTTTCTTCATATCATCAAGCATCAAATCATTGACGGCGTAAGTTCCGCTTTCTATTGGTCTAAGCATACCACCACGTCCAACAATCGCTTGGAAGTCTTGTAATGTATAGTCTGTTTCCTTTAAAGCATCTAAAATGGTTTGTTTACGAAAGTGAAATTGTTCATAAACACTTTTAAACGCTTGAATATCTTCTGTTTGATGTCGAATTGATTTTTTAAAGACTTCTGTTTGATTTTCATAAATGGCAATCTTGGTCGAAGTTGAACCCGGATTGATCGCTAAAATAAGGTGTTTCATATAGTCCTCCTAGATGTTCTTTTTTAAAATTTCTTAAACCCGCAATCATTATAACATGTTAGCGTTTTCAGCTCAACACCAAATCTTATTTTTTTTCATCTTTTTTGCATCATTTTTTCTAGTAAAAAAAGAGCGACAAATTGTTTCACTGAAAAGCCATAAAAATGTATGGAAAAATATGACTTTATTTGTTAAAATAGTTTTAGTGGTCAATAGAGGAGGTAGCGAAGTGACTGGATATATACTAGGCATTTTAGGGTTTCTATGTTTACTGGGGTTTGACTTGCTATCGAAGAATCATAAAAAGCTCAGTAAGTATCTGTTTCTTGTATCAGGGATAATGTTCTTACTCATTGGGAGTATCTTAATTGCACAAAGCAATACAAGATTTATATTACCGACAAGTATACGAGTATTGTTTGGTGTAATGACGATTCTTTTTTTATTACTCTTAGTTTATAGTGTTGTATATGAAGTAGGAAAAAATACATATCAATATCATCAAGTACCTAAATTGATTACTAACGGTACTTATGCACTTTCGCGACATCCTGGAGTTTTATGGTTATTTGGTTTCTATCTTTCTTTAGGACTTGCACTGACGAATCAAGGTTTATTAATAGCAGCTGTTGTATTTACATTCGCAAACACTATCTATGTGTATGTGCAAGAGAAAATAATCTTTATTCATATATTTGATCACTATCAAAAATACCAACAACACACTCCGTTCATCTTACCGAATTATCGAAGCTTGAAAGCTTTTATAAATAACAAAAAGATGGAGGAGAAAAATTAATGAGTACATTAAGAGAGATGCTTTACAACGAGGATTATGATAAGATATGGAAGGCTTATCTAGGATTCTTAGATTTATCTGTCGATGAATTTATGGATATTCAAGAACGTTTATTGTTTGAGCAAATTGATTTATTAAAAAAATCAGTGTTAGGACAAAAATTTCTGCAAGGAAATGAGATTCATACAATCGAAGAGTTTAAAAGAGTTGTTCCTTTGACCACTTATGAAGATTACGCAGACACATTATTAAATAAGCGCAGTGATGATTTACCAAGTCAACCTTTGCACTGGGTGCAAACAACTTGGAAAGGTGGAACAAAGCCAATCAAACTAGCACCATATTCAGAAACGATGGTCTTAGAACATACGAAGATGTTTTTATCAAGTTTGATTTTATCTACTTCTAAAGGGAGAGATCATTTTACCTTGCGTAATCATGATAAGTTTTTATATGGTATGGCACCACTTCCTTATCTGACAGGTTTCGCTCCGTATATATTGAAAAACGAAATTGATTTTGAGTATTTACCAAGTACAAAAGAAGCTGAAGAACTTGATTTTAAAGGTCGAAATATGCGTGGATTTGAACTCGCAATGAAACATGGAGCTGATTTGTTTTTTGGGTTATCGAGTGTACTTGTGAAGATTGGTGAAGCATATGAATCTGGATCAAAAACCAAAAAATTGGTGATGCCATCAAACTTTAAACAAGCAGTAAAATTGTTGAAAGCACTGTATAAGAAAAATATTAAAAAAGAAGCATTATTACCAAAAGATTTATTTGAATTCAAAGGAATTGTCTGTGGTGGAACAGACTCAGATACTTATAAAGATCAAATCAAACATTATTTCGGGATTACCCCACTTGAAATATTTGGGGGAACAGAATCAGCCGCAGTAGCGACTGAAACATGGAGTAGAAATGGATTAACATTTTTTCCTGATGTGAACTTTTTAGAATTTATTCCTGATACAGAACTAGCAAAAGAACGCCTTGATCCAACTTACAAAGTAGATACCGTACTGTTCAATCAAATTGAAGTTGGAAAAGTGTATGAGCTTGTCATAACAAAACTACGAGGTGGAGCATTTGTTCGTTATCGCATAGGTGATATGATGCAGTGTATTAGTATGCGAAATGAAGAAGATGATATCAATCTTCCACAAGTAAAATACTTAGATCGCGTCAGCAACATTATTGATTTAAGTGGTTTTACGAGACTGACAAAGCAAGTAATCAATGATGCTTTTAAACTGAATCGTTATCATGATGTGCATTGGGTTGCATTGAAAGAACAAGGCGATCAAAAACCATACATTCATCTCTATATTGAGGAAATTGATGAAGTCACAAAAGAAATGATGAAAGAAAAACTAAATGAGAAGCTAAAAAAGATTGATCAAGATTATCATGATATTCATGAGATGCTTGGTTATGATCCACTAAAAATTACTTATGTTCAAAAAGGAATGTTTTCCTTATATAAAGAAACATATCAACACGAATTATCGAAAATGAATCCATCAAAGGAAGAGTTTTCTAATTTTATAAACTTGATCTAACAAATAAAGAGGTGGCAAGATGAATATATTTTCCGATATTACCCTAATTCCTTTGATATCATCAATATTATACATATTATTGTTGTTGATCATCACAACATCAACAAAGACAAAATTATCCGCATCTTTTAGTCTGTACATCGGTTCAATGATTGTATGGTCTTTGGGATCATTTTTGATGAAAACGAATTTGCCACCAAGTAGCTTATTTTGGAATAAATTTCTTCAAATCGGGTTTTTAACAGTTCCAGTATTCCTATTAAGATTTAGCTATGAGTTTTACAATAAAGATAATCGTGATGCGGTATTAAGAGTTGCTTATTTTTTAAGTGGATCATTAATTATTCTTTCAATGTTTGGATTTGTGGTCAAAGAGGCTTCGTTTGAAGATGGCGTGTTTATCTATGAGATAGGTTTAGGTGCTTATGTTGTCGCAGTAGTAGGGACATTTTACAGTATTCTAGCACTCGTCAATATCGTTCGAAGTGTGAAGGTAAATAAGGTAGAATTTCATAAAGTTAAATGGGTGATTGTCGGATTATCACTCGTTATAGTAGGTGCAGCACTTAATTTAAATACGGAAATCGGACAATATGGAATCGATATCTTGTTTAATTTACTAAACGCTTTGCTCATTACCTTTGCAATCTATAAAAACAAATTTTTAGAAATTAACCTCATTGTCAAAAAAGGGTTATCATTTATTATCTATCATACATTGTTATTTGTTTTATATATATTTACCGTGCTTACCTTTTTTAGCGCACTGAATAGACTAGGATTAACCAATCCAATCGGGCAATTGATTTTATTGTTGCCAGTATTCTTCATCCTAGAACCAATAAGATTATTGATTTTTAAACTAACACGTCATATTTTTTATCGTGAAAGTATGGATCGTCAAGACATTCTAAAAGAGTTTAGCAACATCATCAACACTGAATTATCAACATCTAATATCACGAAATCAATGATTGTCGCAATTCAAAAAGGTTTGAGTCCAATTGGCGTCACAATTTTCTTAAAGCAAGAAAATGCCTTTACACTCATGCGTACATCAATTGATGGTTTTGAAGATGAAAAAGTTTCTTTCAGGAATACCCATCCAATCATTAAATGGTTTTTAAATGATCGAGATTTATTATTAAAATCTCATCTAGATAATCATGTAATATTCAAAGGACTTTGGGATAAAGAAAAGTTGTTATTACAAAGATTATATACAGAATTTATTATGCCACTGAGATACAATGATGAACTTGTTGGTCTTGCGATTGTTGCACCAAGACAAGATGCCACACCGTATGTAGATAGTGAGATTGAATTTTTACAAACATTATTGAACAA
>DFNN01000033.1:7645-9412 GCA_002376065.1 Caryophanales bacterium UBA3566 | reverse complement strand
GATGAGTTAACTGGGTTATATAATCATCGATTCTTTTATGAAACAGCAAATGAATGGTTACAGAAAGATAAGTATCATTCATTCACCATCGCAATGATTGATATCGACCATTTTAAGATTTACAATGATTTATATGGTCATAGTGCTGGAGATGCCGCATTAAAAAGAATTGCTGATATCATTAAAGGAAATTTGTATGAAGAAGACTTTTTGGTTCGTTATGGTGGAGAAGAGTTCTTACTATATTTACCATTAACAATGGAAAGTGATGCTTTTAGAGCAATTGAAAAAGTTCGAAAAAACATCGAAAATGCATTTTTACATTCAAGTGATATTCGTGAGTTTTTGACAGTAAGTGTCGGCGCTGCGACATACCCGTTACACGGAAAAACTATTGAAGAAATTGTCAATAAAGCAGATCTTGCGGTTAAAAAAGGAAAGAAAACTGGACGAAACAAAGCAATATTATATTCTGATGCAGAATTAGAAAAAACACAATACACTGATGATATTCAAGAAAAAATTGACAATGCATACCTTTCTAGTATTTATGCACTAGCTGCGACTATTGATGCGAAAGATCATTACACTTTTGGCCATTCTAATAATGTTGCCTTATTATCGAAAAGATTGGCAAAAGAAATGGGATATGATGAAGCAACAGTGGATTTGATTCATAGTGCAGGATTACTCCATGACATTGGAAAAGTTGGTATTCCTGAACAAGTATTATCAAAACCAGGAGTATTAACCCCTGAAGAGCGTGAGATTATGGAATCACACGTACTGCAGTCTATCAGCATTATTAAACATATTCCGAATTTGGTTGAGACAGTTCCAATTATTATTAGTCATCATGAGCATTATGATGGTACAGGTTATCCAAGACAAATTAAGAAAGAATCAATTCCTAAATTAGGTCGTATTCTATGTTTGGCGGATTCTTATGATGCGATGACAACAGATCGACCTTACAGAAAAGGATTGACCTCTGAACAAGCAATTTATGAAATCAAACGATGTGAAGGAACACAATTTGATCCAGAAGTATGTGAAGTGATGATAGAATTGATTAAGAGCGGAGAAATTGATAAATTACCACTTGAAAACCGAAGTCGTTCATGACTTCGGTTTTTTATATGACAACGTGACACATTTTATATTATTGTTTATTTACTATCAACATTTTTATGATATAATCTTTTAATGTGGTGGTGAAACTATGAGTCAAGATGATCGAAAAAGATACTTAATATTAAAAGATCCTAATATATATAAAGGATTGATTTTCCTCGCAATTCCATTAATGATTAATAACCTGATTAAAACATTTCATGATGTCATCGATATGTATTTTGTGAGTAATATACCAGGTAGAAGTGCAGAAGCAGTAAGTGCGATTAATATGACATTTCCAGTTGTATTTACTTTTATTTCTTTTGGGATTGGACTCAGTGTTGCTGGAACAAGTCTGATCTCACAATTTATTGGATCAAGACAATTAGAAGATGCACGAAAATATGCGAGTAATTTGGTTGTCATTGCATTTTTAATAGGGGCATTTTTTATGCTAGTATCATTCTTTGCTTCACCACTGATTATGCGATTAATGGGAACAGAAGGTTTTGTCTTTGAAAACAGTGTGAAATATTTACGTATTCGTGCATTTGAATTGCCTGTAGTCTTTATGTTTTTTGCGTTTACAGCAATTAGACAATCAACTGGTGATACAGTGACCCCAGTGATATATGGTGTTGTTACAATGGT
>DFNN01000033.1:2354-7216 GCA_002376065.1 Caryophanales bacterium UBA3566 | reverse complement strand
TTAATGCAGTTGCTTAAGAGTAAATCGGGTATCACCATCAAGCGTGAATATATGATTTTAGATCGAGATATTTCTTGGCATATTATTAAAACCGCGATTCCAGCATCTTTAGGACAATCGATTACAGCGATTGGATTTGGTGTGATGAATGGTGTAATTTACTCATTTGGAATTGAAACAGTCGCCGCATTTGGCGTTGGAAATAGATTATCAAGTGTGATATTGCATCCAGTGATGGCGATTGGCGCAGTACTTGCTGCCTTTATTGGACAAAACATTGGTAACCTTAATCCAGAAAGAGCAAAAGAAACATTTAGGAAAGCAATGTTGTTGTCTATATTCTTAATGGCGTTTGGTAGTGCAATCTTACTGAATTTTAGAGAATTTTTTGCTAGTTTTTTCATCAAAGAAAATCCCGTTGCGCTTGCGTTAACAGTTGAATATATGTTCTATTTATTGATTGGGTTACCTTTGATGGGTGTTTTTCAGACATTTATCGGAACTTTCAATGGAACTGGAAATACCCATTTCACATTTGTCTTAACGATTACGAGATTATGGTTATTGCGTATCCCGCTTGTAATGGGATTCAAGTATTTGACTGATTTGGGTAGCAGTGGTGTTTGGTATGCGATGTTGATTAGTAATTTTATGATTGCTTTTTTAGGATTCTATTTATATAGAAAAATTGATTTCAAACCGAAAGTTCGCATTAGAAAAAATGTGATTTAACCTATTAAAAAGCCGATTTCCGTCTAAACAAAGCCCTTTTAAAAAGGGCTTTTTTTAATTGAAAATGCATATAAATTTATCCAAAAATGTTGTATAATATATATAATACGTTAAAGAGAGGGAGAGTTTATGAAAAAAATATTGTTGTTACTATTAACATTTATGCTCAGTTTTACATTGTATGCGTGTGATCCTGAAGAAGATCCAAACACTGATCCAGTTGATCCAATTACTTGTGAAGAAGGTCAAGAAGAAGTTGATGGAGAATGTGTGGACATTGTCATACCATTGACTGATGCAGAACTTGTTGAAGAGGCAAAAGATGCATTAGATTTAGGAGATTTATCAGCAGTTACTGAAGACATTTTATTACCATCAGAAGGAATAAATGAGACTGTAATCACTTGGTCTTCATCTAATACTTTTTGGATTTCTATTGATGGTGTTGTAACAAGACCTCAATATTCTTATGGTGATATGCCTGTGCAGTTAACAGCGACTATTACTTTAAATGATGAAAGTGTTGAAAAAGTATTTGAAGTGACAATCATTAAGATTCCTGTAGAACAAGAAGTAGCGACCGATGTTGCGACACTTGATTTCTTTGATCAAACAATTGTGACGGAAAATTTAAATTTCCCAGTTTTTGGAAGTCGTGGGACAGTCTTTTATTTTAGTTCAAGTAATCCTGATGTCATCAACAAAAGTGGAATTGTCTTCCGCCCTGGTTATACTGAAGAAGACGCTGAAGTGACCATCACTTTAAATGCGACTATTGGACAATATAGTGAAATATATACATTTGATTTCACTGTGCCAAAAATGCCAGCGCCAGAAGTGTCTGAAACGATTTCAATGCCGTTCATTAGTTTGGCTACAGAATGGACACTAGAAGATGGCACTTTGGATATCCATTACTTAAATGAAGGGAATATTCCTTATGTGAATATTCAAGACTTTATTAATGTATTAAATGGTGCAATTGAATCTGAAGAAATGCTTTATGATCTAACAGGTGATGTATTTACCATGTCATATATTTATGAAGCAGAAGATGAGCTCGATGAAGATTATACATTAATCAATACATTTGATTTCTCAACCAACATAATGACTGTTAATACGATGGCATTTTTTGGTGGATTGACAAGTTCTACATCAAGTGATTTTGGTGGAGATTTGGTCACAGTAGATTCAACAGCGACAGATCCAATCGAAGTGGTTGTTGATTTTGATGATTATAATATGCAAGTAGCGAATATTGGTGGAATGCTTTATATGCCATTCCATTTGGCGAATTTCTTCTATTCTGGTAGTATGTTTAATACTTATTATAATGGAGAAGAAATTTTAGCGATTGATGCTTGGCAAATGGACACAGATGAAGTCATTGCTCAAATGGAAGATACTGCATTGGTGGATGAAGAAATGCCTGATGATATGCGTAAATTTACGTATCATTTCTTAGCCTTGTCTTTTGATTTGATTTATGGACTCAAAGAAGTAAAAGAAATTGAAAGTGGACATGATTATTTAAGCAATTATATGAAAACAATGATTTTAGGTGATGATGACGATTTATCAAATGCCATGAAAGATGCACAATATGGTCTTGATGATCCACATTCAGGATACCTAATGACAGGATATTATGATGGTGTTCGTGATCTTGGATTATCAATTAATGATATCGGGCCACGTTGGCGAGCAATGGTAGAATATAGTTGGCAAGATCATATCACTGATTATTGTGGTTCATTTACTGAAAATGTATCTTATGAAGTAAATGCAGATGGTACAATCGCAGTAGTAAACATTACAGGATTTAGTTTAGATGCTGTGAATGATACAGATACAGCAAAAGAATTTGGTGAAAAATTAACACAAATCCAAAATCTTGGAACAGTTGAAAGTATTGTGATTGATTTGTCTTGTAATGGTGGTGGAACAATCGGTATTGCACTCCAAGTACTTGGATATGTTACTGATGACCCAATCACTGTTTATAGTAAAAACCCAACAGACTTAACTGAAGAAACTTGGACAACTACTAGCACAGTAGATGCACTAACAGGGATTGATTGGTATATCATGACATCACCTTCAACATTTAGTGCAGCTAACTTAGTAACAAGTATTGCTAGTGATCAAGGACTTGCAACGATTATTGGACGACAATCTTCAGGAGGAGCATGTAGTGTTGCTTATATTTACTTACCTGATGGTTCAATCATTAATATGAGTAGTGACTGGATGTTGACAAATGACCAATTCGAGTCAATCGAATTTGGTATTCCAGTAGACGTAAGTGCGTCAAATTTGGTCAACAATGATGGTACGATTAATTTTGATAAAATTGAAGAAATTGTAGCGAATAATCAAGCTGAATAAAAGAGTAAAAAAGTAAATCAAAGCTATTTTGATTTACTTTTTTTTGTGCTATAATATAAACGAAAACGTTTTAGCAAAGTATAATAAGGAGTGTAAAAAATGAAAAAAATACCTCTAGAAGAGAAAATAAAACTAACAAGTGGACAAAGTAATTGGCATTTTTTTGCTGGTGATTTGATTGATGGGAAAAAGATTGTCGTTGCGGATGGTCCTCATGGGGTTAGAGTGTACAAACAAAGTGTCAATGATGGTGATTTCTTGGATCAGCAACATTTGGCACCGACAACGCTATTCCCAAGTGCATCTGCGATGGCTTCAACTTGGAATGTTGAGTTGATCAAAGAAGCAGGTAAAACAATTGGAAAAGAATGTCGACATCATGAGGTTGATGTCTTACTTGGTCCTGGGATGAACTTAAAAAGAAGTCCTTTAGGTGGACGTAACTTTGAATATTATAGTGAAGATCCTTACTTAACAAGTGAAATGGGAAAAGCTTTTGTTGATGGTGTTCAAAGTGAAGGTGTAGGAGCATGCATCAAACATTTTGGTCTCAATGAACAAGAGACAATGCGACGTTTTGTTGATGTGAAAATTGATGAACGCACGATTCATGAAATGTACTTGTATCCATTTTATAAAGTGATCAAAGAATCGAATCCTTGGATGATTATGAGTAGTTATAATAAATTGAATGGACATTATGCATCTGAATCGGCTTATCTTTTAAAGGATGTTTTACGAAAACAATGGTCTTATGAAGGCGCAGTTGTATCGGATTGGGGCGCAGTGCAAGATAAAGTAAAGTCAATCAAAAATGGAATGAATGTTGAAATGCCTGGACCATCTTCATTTGAAGAAGATATAAAAAAAGCCTTAGAACAAAATGAACTGACAGAGCAAGAGATAGATGAAAGTTTACAACCATTGTTTGATTTGCATCAAAAAGTCAAACAAATCAAACCTCTCGAATCAATTCATTTAGAAGAACATCATCATGTTGCTCAAAGAGTGGCACGTGAATCAATTGTACTATTAGAAAATGATGGTATATTACCACTAAATGTAGATAATAAAAAGATTGGTGTCATCGGACAGTTTGCCAAAGAACCACGCATCAATGGCGGAGGAAGTGCGACGGTCAAGCCATATAAACAAGAAATACCTTATGATGCATTAAAAGCAACCTTTGGTCATATCATGTATGCTGAAGGTTATGAGGAGAATAATACGAACAAGGATTTGTTAAAAGATGTCGCACAAGTTTCAAAAGAAAGTGATGTTATACTGTATTTTACTGGTACGACAGATACTTTAGAAACAGAAGGAAAAGACCGTCCTCATATGTCGTTACCAAAAGGTCATTTAGAAGTATTTGAAGAGATTGTGAAACACAACAAAAACATGATTGTTATCTTAAGCAACGGTAGTGCACTTGATTTAAGAGCAATAAAAAGACAAAGTCGCGCTATATTAGAAACATGGTTCTTAGGTGGAGCAGCTGCGCAGGCAATCGTTGATATATTGATCGGAACCGTTTCACCTAGTGGACGTTTACAAGAAACATTCCCACTCATGTTAGAACATACGCCACATTATGGGACGTTCCCTCAAAAAGCAACGGTTGACTATCATCAAGATTTGATTATGAACGGGTATCGCTATTACGATACACATCATTTAGATGTGTTGTATCCTTTTGGATATGGATTAAGTTATGCGGACATTGGTTATAAGGACGT
>DFNN01000033.1:0-1950 GCA_002376065.1 Caryophanales bacterium UBA3566 | reverse complement strand
AGTAATATTGATGCATTTGAAACAGTTCAAATCTATGTACAATCAAATGATGCAGAAATCGTTAAGCCACTTCAAGAATTAAAAGCATTTAAAAAAGTAATGGTGAAGGCAAAAGAGACAAATACCATTACAATTGATGTACCATTTGATGCATTTGAATCGTACAGTGAAAGAATTCATAAGTTTGTTGTCTATAATGGATCATATACTCTGCATGTTGGTCAAAACAGTAGAGACATCTTTTCATCAAAAGACATTCAAGTTGTAGATGGGATTGATTATCGACCTGTCATGGATTTAACATACCCAGTGGATTACTTGGTTCTTTATTATCCAAAATGGGCGAAATTTATTGAGGATAACTTCAGAAAACTTTGGTGGCATGAAAAAGAAGAACCTATTTGGCGAATTATTGATCGTTATAAACGACATAAAAATATCAGTGAAGAAGAAATTGCTTCACTAATCAAACAAATCAAGGAGGATATCAATGTATAAAGCAGCAGAAGATCGTTATGAAAAAATGATTTATAATCGAGTTGGTAAAAGCGGATTAAAATTACCTCAATTGTCTCTTGGATTTTGGCAAAACTTTGGTGAAGAAAAACCATTTGAAGAGGTAAAAGAAATTGTCCTGCGTGCATTTGATGCAGGCATTACACATTTTGATTTAGCCAATAATTATGGTCGACCTGCAGGAAGTGCTGAAAGTAACTTAGGAAAAATCTTACAAAATGAACTCGCTCCTTATAGGGATGAGCTGATTATTTCTACAAAAGCAGGATATGGTATGTGGCAAGGACCGTATGGAGATAATGGAAGTCGTAAATATTTAATGGCATCAATTGATCAATCCTTAGAGCGCTTAGGATTAGACTATGTAGATATTTTTTATCATCATCGTCCAGATTATGAAACGCCACTTGAAGAGACCATGAAGGCTTTAGCTGACATAGTTCAACAAGGAAAAGCGTTGTATGTGGGCATTAGTAATTATCCTGCTGAGCGTGCAAGAAGAGCGGTGAAGATTTTACGTGATTATGGTGTGGAAATGTTGATTACACAACCACATTTTAGTATGTTAGATCGCTGGATTCAAAAAGAGGGTCTAGTAGAAGCAATGGTAGATGAGGGTGTAGGAATTATTCCTTTTAGTATTTTGTCACAAGGATTATTAACAGATAAATATATTGATAAAATTCCTAAAGATTCACGTGTTGCGAATCCTGATATATGGTTCTTAAATGAAAAAAATGTTACAAAAGAACTGCGAGAAAAATTGGTTGCGCTTCAACGTATTGCGAAAAAACGTAAACAAACACTAGCAGAAATGACGATTGCTTGGACATGCGCGCAAAAAGGAATTTCTTCAGTCTTGATTGGTGTCTCACGATTGTCACAGTTAGAAGACAACTTACATACTTTAAAGAATCTTGATTTTACAAAAGAAGAATTAAAAGAAATTGAACATATTCTTGCATAAAGATCAAAAAAAATCATATCAATCTGATATGATTTTTTGTTTTTTTATTTAAATATTCCAGATTTGATGATGTCCATGACATCATCAACTATTTTATCAACGTCATCATTATTGTCACCTAGATCAAGGAGTATTTTTAAACCGATAAAATTTGTGACACCCATTAAAATATAAGAAACAAGTTCGGTATTCACATCATGCATTTCCCCATCTTCAATAGATTTATTTAATCCTCGTTCGTAACGTTTTGCGAAAGAATCATAATAATTTCTGAATATGGTTTTGTCAATATAGAGTGATTCCCAGATGATGTTATATGCATGAGGATTTTCAAGCGCATATTTGATGAATGTTTTGATTCCTACTTTTTCTTTTTCAAAACGACCTTCTACACGTGATACCTTCTCACTAATTCTTTTGCGAATTTCATGTTGGTATTGCGTTAGAATATAACGATACAAAACAAG
>DFNN01000102.1 GCA_002376065.1 Caryophanales bacterium UBA3566 | reverse complement strand
TTGAAACAGATACTATATTTTACTTGACTCATACAAATCCTGAAGGTTGACTTCTTTTAAGTATTCTTTCAAATCAATTCTATATTTCTTTTCAACATACAAAAGATGAAACCCATCTAGTATCCGTATGAGATGATAGATTAGATTATTATCTTTAAATTTAATTGCAAACTGATCATACGTTGCTTTCCATTTTTCGCATGTAATAACAGGAGACATTTCATCAAACTGATTAATAAACCAATCAAACTCATATAGTTGGTCTAACCTGAAATCAGAGTTAGACTGTATCAATCTAGCAGCAACATCATTATCTTGTAATATGCTTAGTATGATTTCTGCATCTTCATTGGTTTGAGTAAGAATACCAATCGATGTTTTACCAAATAATTTTTTTACTTGATACGCTAATGGAAAGTAAAAGTGATCATTTTCATGCAAGATTATGCCAACGTGTCCATTTTTTTCTTGATATGATTCAATAATCCCATTTTTATATCGATTTTTAATTTTTAAGGCAAAATGTTGTGTAAACTCAACTAAATTTTTCATACTTCTATAGTTGATAAGCAATTCATATGTATTACAATTTTCTTCACTAAGCAATTTCAAATATTTTGAATCAGATCCACGAAACTGAAAAATATTCTGGTCATCATCCCCAACGGCTATGAATCTTAGTTCTTTTTCTTTATAGTCAAGTATTGCCTTCACCAAATTATATTCATTTTCACTCATATCTTGTGCTTCATCGATGACCAATGTAGAGATATTTAACATAGATTCTTCTATATTTTTATCATTTATTCTTTCTATCGCTTTTTCAAATAAATGTTCACCTTTGCTTAAATCACCTACTTGTCCAATCAAGTCAAAGCAAAATGAGTGAAATGTTTTTATTTTCACATAATTTGCTCTTTTCCCAATTAATTCTCTTAATCTTTCTTTAAAGATAATTGTAGCAGATCTAGAAAATGTCAGCATAAGGAAATCACTCAATTTATGGTCTTCGAGTTCAATCAATGCAGCAAGTTTATGTACTAGTATTTTCGTTTTTCCACTACCAGGACCAGCTAATACAACAATATTCTGTTCTGACTTATCTTCAATAATTGACCTTTGTACTGATGAAAGTCCCTTAAATAATTTCTCATGTTGATTCTTGGACATGGCTTTATCGTAATACATCTTGTATTCTTCGGTGATGTATTTCTTTTCAAATGCTTTATAGTCTAAATTGAAATAATCGCTAACTAAGTTCATTCCTTGTTTTTGATTTTCAGCTAAACTTTCAACAAAATGTGTAAGAATATGAATTTTCTTAATTTTTTGATTATAAAACGTCGCAAAATCTTTATAATCTTCCTTCGTATATTTCTTGTTACTAACCATTTCAACTTTCTCAATTCTCATTGGATTATAGAGTACCAAAAAACCTCCATCAATGATGATAGAACCAATTCGATGTAAGAACAGTAAAGCACGTTCTACTTCTGCTAAAGAGACAGATCTAGAAAATATAGACTCACTACATTCAAATTTCTCTTTGATTTCTACAATTGAGTAAGAAACAGTATTGTTCGAACCATCTTTATCAAATAAATCGTATGTATAATTCACAATGAATTCTGAAAGTTCGCCGATATTATTGATGATATTAAAGACTTTCTCCTTATCCAATCTTAACTCTATATGATGATAACTTTTGTTGTATCCACTTTTCGATTGTTTAATAATATTCTTTGTATCCAAATAATTGATTATTGTGCGCAAAGCTTTTACAGAAGAACTTTTCTCCTTCTCTTCGATAACTGTGTTTAGTTCCTTTAGGTTATACACATTTGTTTCTTCTTCAAGGTTTCTAAATAACTCTTGCATTATTGATATATTTTGTGTCATAGTTTTTAACGATTTTACTCGGTTAAAAGTGTTTGGTATTTGTGCAAACAAATCACTATCTAGTGTTAAAATCTTATGCTCTTTTAGTATATTTATTAGGCGAATAAGCTCATGTTTTTCAAAGTCAAGAAGATCATATAAGTCATCAATCATTGAAATAGGTTTACTTCCTCTAGAAGGACTTGTTGTTTTGTCTGTATAAAGTGTCGTCACGATTCGACTAAGATTTCGTTTATCCTCATCAGAAATCTCCGGTATTTGATATATTTTTTTACTAGCTTGCAACATAGTTTTTGGCATTATACTTGATGCGTGAACTCTTGGTGCATTTTCATGTCTTTTCACATAACCTACTTTTTCTAGCGCTAAAATAGAATTTTGGACTTTTGTTTTCGCAGTTTGATCATCATCCCATCCAGCTCTTCTTGCTAGTTCAGCAGCTGATACTGAAATTGTCTTTCTTCTTTTTGTATTATCTTTTATAGTCCTCCAAATAGTATTCACTTCATACTGAGATAGTTTGGTTTGTGTTAGTAAATTAAAATGTTCATCAATATCCTTCTCATCATACAAAATATGACATTGTGCTGTTATATCTTTATCTCTTCCAGCTCTACCTGCTTCTTGCAAGTAGTCTTCAATCGTAGAAGATACTTGATAATGGATAATATAAGCAACATCACTTTTATCAACACCCATCCCAAAAGCAGATGTAGCGACAATTACTGGCTTACTTCCTTGTGTAAATTCAAGTTGATTCGAATTTTTTAATTCGATCAACATTCCTCCATGATAGGCATTCGCAGAAAAGCCACTCTTTCGTAATTCCATCGCAACTTGTTCTGTTGCTTTTCGTCTTGAACAATAGATGATGACTGGTTTGTCATCACTCTCATCGAGTATTCTACGAATATGAACCATTTTTTCTTTATGTCCATTTGCTTTTTTTACAAAAAATTCAAGATTGTCCCTTATCGTGTTTGTTATAAACACATCCATAGTAAGTTGTAAGTTTTTGAAGAAATACTCTTTAATATCCTGTAAGACTTCTTTTTTCGCAGTTGCGGTAAAACAAGAAACTGGAATTTTTTTATTTTCTAAAGATACCTCTTCGACTTTTTTCATGAACTCTGCAATGTATTGGTAATCTACTCTAAAATCATGGCCCCATGTTGAAAAACAATGCGCTTCATCGATGACGAATCTTACGATATTTCTCGCAGATAATAATTTGAACATCGATGGTGAACGTAATGATTCAGGTGATATATATAACAGATGGATATCACCATTCTTAACACGTTCAATTGTAGCGTTTCGTTCGAACAAATTTAAAGATCCATTAATCGTACCTACATTGTTAATGTTCTTATCTTGCAAGTTGACAATTTGGTCATTCATTAAAGACTGTAAAGGGGAAATAATGATTGTCAATCCTTTTACCGCTTCTCCCAGCATAAGAGCAGGTATTTGAAAAGTTAAGGATTTCCCACCAGCAGTAGGAAAAACGGCAGTAATTGATTCACCTTTTAATTGTGCCTTTACAACTTGTTCTTGTAAATTGATTCCTTGAAAAGAACGATAAGATTCAAACCCAAAATATTTTTTTAATGCTGTATTTACATCTAAGTGTTCTTTACAATACTCACAAGTATTGCAAGGTGTTCCTCTTAATACATTCATAACATAATGATAGTTTTTATATTTATGGATCACCCATTTTGGAGGGATACTATTTGTACTATTCTCACGAATGATTGCCAAACAATAAGCTAACTCTTCTGGGTAATCCTCAACTAATTTGTCTATTTCTATTGAACCACATATCTCATTATTGTAGGTTTCTTTAATCAATTCAATCAAACGATTATTCATAGGTACATAGGAAATGTATTGAAAAAAACCAGAGAAATTCGGTTTATCTCTCAATAGCAA
>DFNN01000058.1 GCA_002376065.1 Caryophanales bacterium UBA3566 | reverse complement strand
GGTATATCACTAAAGAATGGAACTTCTCTGATTCGGTAGCTTCCTTGAATTGTTACTTTTTGTGTCCCATTTGCACTAAATGTTCGGTTGATAAAGATTGCAAATGCTGGTGCGAACATATTTAATGCTGTCGCACTAATGATTTGGTTTGCTTTCATATTAATCGAAGCATAAGCATGGAATAAACTAAAGCCAATCCCGACAATTGCACCAACAAGTAAACCAACAAGTGCAACTTGGACGTTTTGTGAACTTGCATTTAATACAAAGTACATCAAAAGCGTACTGAAAACTGCAAGGATAACATAACTACCAATACGAATCACGATATGTTCAAACAAAGATAGTTTTCCTATTTTATTGAGCAAAACTTGTACCAACAAGTATAAGACATAACCAATAAATAACCCGAAGATCAAAGCTGTAGATAGATTGAGTAATGGACTTACACCGCTTGATTCTAAGGTTTTAATCGTGACAGAACCAACATATGCTCCCATCAACATAATTCCTTCTAAGGCGATGTTGACAACTCCACTACGTTCACTGTATAGTGCACCAGTTGCGACCAAAGTTAATGGTACAGCAGAAGCAATAATAAGTGGAAAGATAAAGTAAACAATTTCCATAAATGTTAAGCCATCCATTATTTGTCACCTTCTTTCTCTTGTTCAACAACCTTTTTGGCATCAATCGTCATTTCTCGTGCTTTTAAGCGACGGATGACAAAGGTTTGTAAGAAGAGTGCAAGCGCACTTGCGTAAATAATCACGGCAATAATAATGTCGATGATTTCTGGCTTGAAATCATAGAGTTGCATATAATACCCACCTTGCTGTAAGGATCCATAGAAGAGTCCAGCAAGCAATACTCCTATTGGATTACTGAGTCCGAGTAAACTAATCGCAATTCCTGTAAATCCTTCTTGTAATAAAATATTCTCTGGTTTTAAGTGTTTTCCAACAACTAAGAACATCATTGCACCAGCAATACCAGCTACTGCTCCACTAATCATCATTGAATAAACGATGTTTCGTTTTGCGTTCATTCCGGCATACTTACTAGCATCACGATTAAATCCTACAGCTTTTAACTCGTATCCGAATGTTGTTTTATTCAAGATCACATATAGAATAATGACAATGATGACAGCGACAACAATTCCTCCGTTGACACTTGAAGTTGGAAATAGCAAATCAAGATTAAACGTTGGCGTTGCACTTGTTCGTTCAATATCGAGTGCTCTTGCATAGTCAACATTATAAATATATGTCGTGATTAATATAGTATTTAAATACATAGCTACGTAATTCAACATAATCGAAGCAACTACCTCGTTTACATTACGATAGGCTTTTAAAATTCCTGGGATTGCACCCCATATACCACCAGCAATACCGGCACCAAGAACAGCAACACCCCAATGAAGTAATGGATGAATATCTCCTAAGAAACCACCACGAACACCGATAAAGACTGCGGCGAATGCTCCCATGGTGAGTTGTCCAGTTGCTCCAATATTGAACAGTCCTGTACGGAATGCAAAAGCAACACTAAGACCTGTAAGGATAATCGGAACACTAAAGTAAATCATATTACCCAAACTTTTTAGGTTGTTAAATCCACCTTTAAGAATCGTAAAAAATCCAGGCATCGCATTGGCAGGTGAAACAAAGAACATTAAAATCAGCCCAAAGATTAAACCAATCACGATTGCGATAACACTACCTAATACATTAACCAAAGTTGTACTTTCCGCAAACTTGAAATTCGGGTAATTTTGTCTAAACATCATGTATTTATAAATAATATAAGTCAATCCTACTAGGATAATCATCAATCGGTTAACATTTAGCAACAAATCTGAACCGCTAAAGATGCTAGGTAAGACGAAGAACAATAAGAATAATGAAACAACTGTAACCACACCTACAATGTTGTGCTTAAGGAAATGTTGGATTTTTGTCATTAGTGATCACTCCTTTTTGAACCAGCCATGTATAGTCCTAATTCATTTTCAGTGACATGTTCAGGATCAAATTCTCCAACCGTTTCTCCTTCATACATCACAATGATACGGTCAGATACATTCATTACTTCATCAAGTTCTAAACTAATAAGTAATACTGCTTTTCCAGCATCACGTTGCGCAATCAATTGTTTATGAATGTATTCAATTGCTCCGACATCTAGTCCACGAGTAGGTTGCACGGCAATTAATAAATCTGTATCACGATCGATTTCTCTTGCGACGATGACTTTTTGTTGGTTTCCACCACTCATGCTTCTTGCAATTGTGCTTGGTCCTTTACCACTTCTAATATCAAAAGAATCAATCAGATTTTCTGCATGCGTATGAATCGCATCAAATTTCAAAAATCCATTTTTTTGGAACTTTTCTGTAAAATAAGATTGTAAGATAAGATTTTCTTCCAATGTATAATCAAGGACAAGACCATGTTTATGTCGATCTTCAGGTATGTGACTTACTCCGGCTACATTACGGTCGCGAATCGATTGGTTACTGAGATCTTGGTTATTTAACACAACACGACCATTGCTAGATTGAGTCAATCCAGTGATTGCTTCAATCAATTGTGTTTGACCATTACCTTCAATCCCTGCGATACATAGGATTTCACCTTTTTTGACTTCAAAGCTAACATCCTTAACGACGTCTTTATTAATACGTTGATTGAAGACAGATAAATGATCAACAGTTAACACAACATCGGATGGTTTTGCTTTTTCTTTGTCAACTTTGAAGCTAACTTCACGTCCAACCATCATTTCCGCCATTTTATCAACAGTTGTATTGGCCACATCAACAGTCCCAATGTATTTTCCTTTACGAAGAACACTACAACGGTCTGCGACTTGTTTTATTTCGTTTAGTTTATGAGTAATCAAGACAATTGATTTTCCTTCTTTTGTCATATCCCTCATAATATGCATCAATTCTTCGATTTCCTGAGGTGTTAATACGGCAGTCGGTTCATCAAAGATGAGTATTTCTGCATCTCGGTAAAGCATTTTCAAGATTTCTACACGTTGTTGCATCCCAACACTAATTTCAGATATCAAACTATTGACATCTACTTTTAATTTGTATTGTTCACTCAATGATTTAATCTTTTTAATCGCATCACGATATTCTAAGAATCCATATTTTGTATCTTCGTAACCAAGAACAATGTTCTCAGCAACCGTAAAATTGTGAACTAGCTTAAAGTGTTGGTGAACCATCCCTATACCTAAATCATTTGCATCATTAGGATTTGTTATAGCTACTTCTTCCCCACGTACTTTGATGATTCCCTCTTCTGGTTGATATAAACCAAATAAGACACTCATCAAAGTAGATTTACCAGCACCATTTTCCCCAAGCAATGCGTGAATTTCACCTTTTTTCAGTTGTAAAGTGACGTTGTCATTTGCTTTGATACCAGGAAATTCTTTTGTAATATTTAACATTTCTATAATATAGTTCATTGTTTCACCTCTCTTTTTAGAATTTTATCATATAATAAAGTTAAAAGAAAGCATTATCATTTGTATTAATTAGAAAAAATTCTAAAGAATGTCGAACAAAAAAAACAAAAAGATAGACAGTATTACGGGTGTAATACTGTCTATTTTTATATTGTCTAAATTGCTACCCTAAGTTTGTTAAGAAAATTATTGTCCTGTTACTACTTCACGTGTAGGAACATTACTAGTATCTGTTGCTGTTAATGCTTCTAAGAATGAAGCTAATGCATCATAATCAGCAGGTACTACAACGTCTCCATCAACCAACATATCAAAGATTGCATTGTATTGTGCAGTTGTGAAGTTGTCAAATCTTGAGCTTTCCATTGGTAATGCAACACCATCATCTTCAGCACCTAAATACCAAATATCCCCACCAGGGAATTCGTCGTTATAGTATGCATCCAAACCTTGTTGAACTGCTTCTCCAAGTTGTTTCATAGCACTTGTAATAACAGTAGGACTTGAACCAGATTGATCAACGTCAACACCAATCATTACATTGTCAGTATCTGCAGCAGCAGCCATAACACTTGATCCAGCTCCACCAGCAGCACTAAAGATTACTTCAGTTCCAGCTGTATACCAGCTTAATGCGATGTTTTTGAAGTCATCACTAGGACCGAAATCTCCAAAGTAAGTGTAAGTATCATCACTAAAATCGATGTCTACTTCTAATTCATTTGCTGCATAATAAGCACCAGCAATGTATCCAACACCAAATTTAACAACAGCAGGCACAGCCATACCACCAGTAAATCCTAATTTAGTGTATCCTTCTTGAACAGCAGCGTATCCAGCTAAGAATCCACTTTCATGTTCATTGAAGAAAATTGATAATGTGTTATCTTCAACAACAGGTGCCCAATCACCAGCATGTGGGTATCCATCAATAATGATGAAGTTTACATCTGGAAATTGTGTCTGCGCTTCATAAACACTAGTTTCGAATAAGAAACCAGGTGTTACGATGATTTTCGCTCCACCTTCAACAGCCAATTCAATAGCGTCTAAGTAAGAATCGTCAGAAACTTCACCAGGTTTGTAATATTTGTGAGAGATATCGTTTGCTTCTGCATATTCAACAATACCTTCCCAAGTTCCTTGGTTGAATGATTCATCATCAATCGTACCAGAGTCAGTAATCATTGCAATTTCATATGTTTCTGTTCCGCCACAAGCAGCAAGTGCAAACGTTAACACTAAAGCAGAAACAACTAATAATAATTTTTTCATTTAAATCCTCCTATTTATTTTTTTTACTACATTTATTATAAGGAAAATAGCGCTTTTTGTAAAGGCTTTTAATGATTTAATTTTAAAAGCATTGTGGAAAAAACAGAAATGATAAACCTGAATCAATCGTCATTTTGTAACCCGTTACATAAATTTATAAAGAAAAAGCCTTATAAAAGGCTTTAAACTTGTGTATCTATCAACACTGGTATGATGATTGGTCGACGTTTTGTATTTTTATACAAATATCTTGAAATATCATCTCTTAACATATCTTTATACATACGCCAATCAATGTATTTTGCATCCATGACTTTCTCAGATACCTTGTGGAAAATCTCTTCAACTTCTTTAACCATCTCTTCATTATCTTTCATATAAACAAACCCACGTGATACGACTTCTGGTTTCGATAATACTTTTTTATGACGTGCATCGATATTGGCAATGATCAACATTACACCATCTTGTGCAAGCAATTCACGATCACGTAATACGACATCACTTAAGTCACCTTCAATAATACCATCAACTAAAATATCACCAGATGAAGGTATTTTTCCAGTTGTTTTTGAAACTTCTCCACCAGTGAACTCAACAATTTGTCCATTATCAAGCATTAAAATATGATCTTCATCATATCCAAGTTGAGTGGCCAATTTTTTTAAGGCATATTGATGACGATATTCACCAATCACAGGAATCACATACGTTGGATGCAATAAGTTGATCAACAACTTAATGTCTTCACTAGATGCATGCGCTGGTGGTAAAATACTTTTATCAATTTTAATGACCTTTGTATTATGACGATATAGCACATCGAGTGTGCGTGCCGCTATTTTTTCTGTTCCTGGAAGCGGTGGAGTCATCATAATCACTGTATCCGTTGGTTCAACATGAATCAAACGGTCCAATTTTTTCACCATACGCTGTAACATATAGAATGGTTCATGACGGTCTCCCGTAACCAATACTACCGCATCTTCTAATGCGTTTTTGTTTTTATCATCAATAAATTTCAAGGTCACCAATCTATCTTCAGGGATTTTTAAATACCCCATATTGATGGCAATATCAACTGTTCTTTGTGTCTTACGTCCAATAATCGCTATATTTCGATGATATTTTAACGCAATATCTATGATTTTTTGAATACGCACCAAGTCAGTTGAAAACGCTGATACAATGATTCGATCTTTCGCCTTATAAAACGCTTGATTTAGTGCATAATTTAGATCTTCACTACTATGAGTGTATCCAACGCGCTCTGCACCTAAAGATTCTGTAAACAATGCCAATACATTCTTTCCTGCAATTTTTGATAAGACAGGAAACTCTGTACGATAGACTTGTTCAACATTTTGATCAAAATTGAAATCTGGTGCATACACGATTACTCCATCAGGGGTTTCAATCGAAAAACCTAGCGATTCAGGAATAGAATGTGTCACACGATAAAAATCTACTTTGACATCTTTAAATGTCATTGTTTTTGTGCTATCTACTGGATAAAACTGATAATCATCAATCTTCAATCCTTCTTCTTTCATCGAATCTTGTAACATCGCTATCGTAAAGTTCGAAGCGTACACAGGTACATTAATCGATTTCAGAAATTTTGGCGCTGCGCCAATATGGTCTTCATGTCCATGGGACAAAAATAAACCAACTATTTTACTTTTTTGTTGTTCTAAATAAGAAAAATCAGGGATAATTGAATCAACACCGAAGAGTTCTTGGGTAGGGTATTTAAGCCCTGCGTCTAAGACAAAAATTTGATTACTAACTTCCAAAGCATACATATTTTTCCCGTTTTCTCCGAGGCCACCGAGTGCATAAAATTTGATTTTACTCATAAAGCACCTCCTTTTTCATCAATTTATTATAACATACAAGAAGAAAACTTGGTACTTCAACAAACTATTCTTTTTTCACAAGCGTTATCATAAGAATTGGTGAAGGATTTTTTCGCTTTTTTCAACAACTTTCATTGCCATATTTTCATAGAATATGATATATTGTACTAAACGGAGGGTAAAACGATGATAAAATATCCTAATAAAAAAACAAGTTTTCAAAAAGAAGTAAGTTATGCAAATCGGGGAATGAAGTTTGAGGAAATGATCAATGAAACCAATCGCTATTATCTAGCCCATGACATCGCCATGATTCATAAAAAGCCAATTCCCGTGCAAATTGTCAAAGTAGATTATCCTTCAAGACAAGGGGCAGTCATCAAAGAAGCTTATTATAAAATACCTTCCACTACAGACTACAATGGACTATTTAAAGGACACCATATTGATTTCGAAGCAAAAGAAACCAATCATAAAACAAGTTTTCCCATCAAAAATATACATCCTCATCAAATTGATCATCTTGTAAACATTGAAAAACATGGTGGAATTGCCTTCGTGTTGATCCATTTTCGTGTACATGATGAAATTTATTTACTTGAGGCAAGCAAATTGAAACAATATGAAGACCGTAGTTTTAAAGGACGAAAAAGTATTCATATAGATGAACTTAGACAAGATGGATACTTAATCAAAGAAAGTATTGCACCTCGCGTTGATTATTTAAAGATTGTCAAACAACTATTAGAAAAGCAATTTGCCAAATAAGGCAAATTGCTTTTTTCTTAGGATAGGGTTGATCCTGATGTAATTACTTTGTCTTTGAATTTTGCACTTGAGAATATACGGCAATTTCGTTGAATAACGGTTCCCTCAGGGACCACTACACCACTACCAATGACATTTAGTCCACTAGACAAAATATCAGGTTTCGCTTTGTTAGGCGTATAATCTTCAGAATTTCCAATGATGACATGATCCATAATCTTACAACGCTTATCAATTATCGCGTTTTCAATATATGCACCCGGCATAATCTCTGTATCATTTAAAATGACACTATTAATGACAGTCGCACCTGGATGAATTATCACACCTGGGCTTAATACACAGCGTTTAACGGTACCTGCAACAATGGTACCATTGCTCATCAGTGCTTGTGAGATAATCGCTTTACTACCAACTTTAACACTTGGTAATTCTTGGCTTCGTGTATGAATTTTCCAGTTTCGATCATACATATCTAGTTCAATTTTGTCTACTGTGTTTGTAAGCGCAAGATTGGCTTCTAAATATGCATCATAGGTTCCTACATCTTTCCAATAATCATCAAACACATAACCATATAGTTTTTCAGTTTCTAATAATTTAGGAATGACATGTTTTCCAAAGTCTAGATCATCTGCTTCAATTGTTTCCAATGCTTCAAGTAAAGTATCTGTATTGAATACATAGATACCCATTGAGGCAAGATTGCTTTCAGGTTCCTTTGGTTTTTCTAAGAAATTCGTAATTAAACCATCTTCCTCACAAGTTAAGAGCCCAAAACGATGAGCATCTTCCCAAGGAACTGGTTGTACCGCAATCGTTAATTTTGTTTTGCTTTTGATATGGAAATCAATCATTTTTTTATAATCCATTTTATAAATATGATCCCCAGATAAGATCAGTGTATATTTCGGATTTTTGCGTTTGATGTATTCAATATTTTGGCGAACCGCATCCGCAGTACCTGAATACCAGTCTTTATGTGGTTGTAACATCGTTAGAGAACTATCGCGACGATCCAAATCCCAAGGTTTTCCTACAGCGATATGTTCGTTTAAAGATAGTGGTAAATACTGTGTTAATATAGCAATGTCATAAATCCCAGAGTTGGTGCAGTTGCTTAACGTAAAATCGATGATTCGATATTTCCCTGCGAATGGAACAGCGGGTTTTACTCTTTTTTCTGATAAAATATCCAATCTACTCCCACGACCACCAGCTAATATTAGGGCAAGTGTTTCCATGTTACTCCTCCTTTAAACTTTCATATAATGTAAGGTATTTTTTTGCTGATTCATCAAAACTAAAGTCTTCTTGCATTGCTCGTCTGACAAGTTCTTTCCATGCATTTTTATCACGATAAACTGCTAATCCACGTTCAATCGCATCTTTTAAGTCTAGTGCATCGTATTGTTCAAAGGCAAATCCTGTACCTTCTTTGGTGAATTGATTGTAAGAATCAATGGTATCTTTTAAACCACCAGTTTTACGAACAATTGGAATGGTCCCATATTTTAAACTAATGAGTTGGGCCAATCCACAAGGTTCAAAACGACTTGGCATTAAGAAGAAATCTGTACCGGCATAGATTTTACGAGCAAGTTCATCACTGTAGCCAATATAAACCCCAACTTTTCCTGGATAGGTACGGGCCAAATAATGAAAATAATCTTCAGTATGTTTGTCGCCTGATCCAAGTAAGACAAACTGCATATTACCTTGTTTTAGTAAATCCTCGATGATTGAAGTCACCAAATCAAATCCTTTTGCCTCTGTAATTCTTGAAACCATCGATACAATTGGAGATTTATTATTATCAAGATAAAAAATCTCTCTTAGGGCTTCCTTGTTTGTCGATTTTCCTTTTAAATAGTTATATAAACTATAATTATAGACGATTTTCTTATCTTCTTTTGGATTAAACTCATCATAATCAATACCGTTAACAATCCCAATTAAGTCCTGTTCACGCATTCTTAAGATATCACTCAATCCTTCGCCAAAGTAGTCATAAAGGATTTCTTTGGCATAGGTATCAGAAACGGTTGTGATTTTATCAGACATCACGATACCACATTTCATAAAATTGATCATATTATCAAATTCTAATTCATGACCATATTCAACATCCAAATAATGAATCAGTTCCTTTGAGAAAACACCTTGGTAAGCCAAATTGTGAATCGTATAAACTGTTTTTATATTTTGATATTCTTTTAGATGAGCATATTTTTTCTTTAACAAGTATGGAATCAATCCAGTTTGCCAGTCGTTACAGTGAATGACGTCTGGATAAAAATTCAGTTCCCCAAGCATTTTTAATACTGCGTTATTAAAGAAACCATAACGCTCACCATCATCGTAATGACCATATAATGAATCACGATATCCAAAATAATATTCATTATCGACAAAATAAAAAGTAACATTATCTTTTGCGGTGACCTCAATCCCAGCATATTCTTGTTTGCTATTTACCTGAACACGAAAATGGGTGATTGGTAAAAGTTGATCTTGAAATTTCTGCTTCGTAATTCCATGCTTTGGTAAAACAACACGTGCATCAATTCCCTGTGCAACAAGTGATTTAGGAAGAGATCCTAAAACATCAGCGAGTCCTCCGGTTTTAGAAAACGGGGTTGCCTCACTTCCAACAAATAATACTTTCATAGTATTCCTCCTTTTTTACTCAATTTTATTATATATGATATAGTCAAGGTTTTAAAGGAGTATTTGATGTAAATCTTTTCATAACACGAAAAAACAAAAAGAAAAGCACAATCAATTAAGATTGTGCTAAGTTGCTAAAATATTTCGTTTTGTTCAAAGCGACTAAAAATAAAATAACTTGTAAACATAATAAGAACCATCGACGGAACAATATAATATGCGTTGTAATAAAATGAATACCAATAAATATTATTAAATTCTTCTGGCATCCATTCGGCAAAAAGCACCACTCCACTAATGTAATGACTGATAAAACGTAAGAGCATACCGATGATGACACTAATCATGAATGTCATACGATTTTTCGGCATTACAAGGTAGATTAACCCTGAGAATCCAATCAATCCAAAGGCAACAACGTAATCTAGAAATACACTTGCCCAGTGCCATATTTGTGCATCAAGCATCAAATTCAGCAATCCATAAATAGCACCACTATAGATTCCAAGTTTGACTCCATGACGATACACAATGACGAACAGTGGCAACATGGCCATCGAAATACGTCCACCATAAGGTAGTTGTAAAAACGGTACAAATGCTCCTAGTCCAGTAAAAATAACTTCAAGGACTACTGCGAGTGAAACCAATACAGCGATTTCAGTTAACTTTTTTGTATCAGACAATTTAAGAACCTCCTTTCATAAAAAAATTTTGTCCCATAAAATAGGACAAAACAGAAGGTATGTTGTCTGTCCTACGCTGGCATTATCCAGATCAGGTTCGGTCTATTCTAGTATCAAGAATACTCTCAGCCTAGTTCTCTAAGCTCCCCCGACTTTACGGTAATTTTAGTATAGCACATTATCTCTTTAAAACAAGTGTTTCACAAATAATTGTAAGCGTTTTAAAAAAACTATTGCACAAATATACATTCTTAGATATAATCTTTTTGTTGCATAATTTTGGGAGGTCATCATGAAGAAAAATCCAGTCACCTTAGAATCGTACACAGTATTGTTTGTCTTTTTAGCATTTTTCGCCGTATTTTCGCTTGAAATGGGCGTTGCCAATTTCTTAAATACAATGATTAACACATCATTTTATTTGTTATTAAATGTTGCTTTTTGGATTATGGGTGTCGCAGTTCTTACCGGAGCAATGGCAGGTGTATTTAGTGAATTTGGAATCATTGCATTGGTCAACAATCTTTTCCGACCTTTGGTTAAACTACTTTATCGTTTACCTGGTGTCGCAGGAATGGGTGCTATTAGTGCTTATGTATCTGACAATCCAGCAGTCATCAGTTTGTATAAGGAAAAAGAATTTAGAAAACAGTTTAAGCCTTATCAAATCCCTGTTCTTTGTAATTTAGGAACAAGTTTTGGAATGGGACTCGTGATTGCGATAGCGTTTTTGACACTGCAAACACAGTATGAAGGTAACTTCTTCTTAGCTACGGGTGTTGGTGTATTTTCAAGCATCATAGGAAGTGTTGTTAGTGTTCGTATTTTGATGCATTATTCGAAAAAGCATTTCAACGTTCCAAAAGATGAACCCTATTTAAAGAAAATGAATGGCGATGAGTTTTTACGCGATACACGTGAAGGAAGTTTTGCCAACCGTATTTTAGAAAGTTCTTTAGATGGGGGGAAAAACGGAGTAGATATTGGACTGCAAATTATCCCCGGAATCCTCATCATCTCAACATTTATTATTATGATCACCAATCAGGAACCGACTGACGGATATACAGGAGCGGCGCTTGAGGGTGTTGGATATTTACCATCGATTGGACAATATTTGATGTTTTTATTTAAACCACTATTCGGGTTTACTTCACCAGAAGCAATCGCATTTCCTTTAATTTCTCTAGGTAGCGCTGGTGCAGCGCTCGGGGTTGTTCCTGAATTTCTAGACAAAGGTTATATTGGTATCCGTGATATTGCTGTATTTACAGCGATTGGTACAACTTGGAGTGGATATTTGTCGACCCATGTTGGGATGATGGATGCTTTAAATGCGCGAGTATTAACAACAAAAGCATTGTTTGCACATACAATTGGTGGTTTGGTTAGTGGAGTCGTCGCAAATTACCTATTTCAGCTTATTATATTGATTATAGAATAAAAAGTCATCTCACGCGAGATGACTTTTTTTAGGTTATAATTTTATAAATTAACGGTTGTTTCTCTACTGGTTTTTTACTCAAGATAAAAGCATCATAGATTTGTGTCAATATATCATCAATACTTTTTAAGTTATTATATACATACGCAAGTACTTCGTCTTTCGCAACTTTGTCTCCAACTTTTTTATTTAAGACAATCCCGACATCATAATCAATTTCATCTTCTTTGGTTTTACGACCAGCACCCAATTTCATTGCGGCCAATCCAATTTCAAGGGCATTGATTGATTCAACATATCCTTCTTCTTCCGCTGTAATTTCGATGATTTCTTTGACTGAAATAAAATCGTCTAAATCATCTAAAGTTCCACCTTGGGCACGAATGAACTCCATTTGCTTTTGATAAGCTTTTTTGGACGCAATCATTTCTTGCATGTAGGCTTTTGATTCTTCTAACGTTGGTTTAATGTTGGCACTATGTATCATATATGCGCCTATTTCAGTCACCAAAGTAGTCAAATCTTCAGGACCATGTCCCTCTAAGGTTTCAATGGCTTCTTTGATTTCTAATTTATTTCCCACAGTAAATCCTAAAGGTTGACTCATATCAGTAATAAATGCGACGACTTTTTTACCAAATGATTGGCCGATATTCACCATCACACGTGATAATTCTTCTGCATCTTCTAAGGTTTTCATAAATGCGCCAGCACCAATTTTCACATCGAGTACAATGACATCACTTCCACTCGCCAACTTCTTACTCATAATACTTGAAGCAATGAGGGGAATACTTTGTACAGTTCCTGTGACATCACGGAGTGCATAAAGCAATTTATCCGCAGGTGTTAGATTCGCTGTTTGTCCCGCAACTGCGATGCCAATATCATTCACTTGATCGATAAAATCATTGATTGATAAATTAATAGACAATCCAGGAATACTTTCTAATTTATCTAAAGTCCCACCAGTATGCCCTAAACCACGACCTGATAACTTCGCTACTTTTGCTCCCGCACTAGCAACCAAAGGACCAAGGACAATCGTTGTTTTATCACCAACACCACCGGTTGAATGTTTATCTACTTTGATGCCATCAATGCTAGATAGATCAATTGTTTCTCCGCTATGTAAAATTGCTTCTGTGAGCAAACTACTTTCCTCATCGGTCATTCCTTGGAAATAGACTGCCATTAAAAAGCTACTCATTTGGTAATCTGGTATTTGCTGGGCAACGTATTCGTTAATTAAGAAGAAAATCTCTTCTTTCGATAATGCGTGTCCATCACGTTTTTTCTCAATAATATCAATCATTCTCATTATGATTCCTCCTATTTCTAACAACATATTATATCATGTTTTTACTATTTTAAAAGGGATTTCACTTAAAAAAAAGGATAAGCAATTGCTTATCCGATGGTTTTATTGAATACATCCAACTGCGCTTGAATAATTTTTCTGACATCATCAGAAAGTTCTTGAGAATTTTTCTCTTTATATGATTCATACGGCATGATTGGGTGGATATGAACATGGATTTTTTGTTTTTTAAACGGCCACCCTTTAAATGTATTGCTGACATTGTATTGCGTTAAAATGAGCAAATCTGCTTTTGGTTTCATCGCAAGTTTAAACGCTCCTGCTTTAAAAGGAATCATTTCATTTGAGAACGAACGTCTTCCTTCAGGAAATATACCTACTGGCATACCTTTTTTATATAGTCTTATACCTTTAATGATTGCCTCGGCCGCTGCTCTATCTGCCTCCTTAGTGATTGGTACATTTCCTAGTATTTTGATCCATTCACCAATAATGGGGATATTGAAAACAGCTTCTTTTGCAATAAAGTCCAAAGGCAAATCTTTAAATATTGGTTTTAAGACAATGACATCATAATTTTCTTGATGATTGGCAACCAATACAAACGGTTTTTTAGGAATATTTTCTCGTCCGGAAACGATAATTTTAACACGCAATAGTTTTTGTGCGAGCAACAGCAATGAGTTCGCAATATGATGATTGAACTTATTATCAATTGGCTTATTTTTTCGAAACACCGCAGAAACTTTCATAAACAACAAAGTCATTGATATCGCACCAACAAATCCGATGATCAAAGCACCTACAATACCGAAATAAAACCATATGGTGTTGTAAGCAAAATCAACTACGCCAAATAAAAATAAGAAAGTACCTAATAAAATAACATATAAAATACGAAATAACCAAAGAACCATTAGTTCACCTTCTTATAAACGGCAAAACGTAATACACCATCGACTGTTTCTTTGATTTTTTGATAATCACCTTTTTTGTATGCTGAGAAATAGGTGTCTCCTTCATATTCTTCATCGATGTGTGTAATATATAAATAGTCTGCTAAAGGAAGGGTTTCATCAAAAATTTGTTTTCCACCAATGATGAACAAGTTTTGATCTTTTGGAAAGGATTGAATAAATGTATTTATATCACTGATGACATCTGCACCATCTAAAGAATCAAGCGTTCTAGAAGCAACAACATTTCTTCTTTTTGGCAATGGTTTTCCCAAAGAAGAAAGAATAGAATCATATGTTTTTCTTCCCATTAAGACAGTTTGATTCAATGTCAATTCTTTAAAATATTGTAAATCTTTTTTATAATGCCATGGCAATTGATTGTTTTTTCCAATGACATTGTTTTTTGATATCGCAACAAGAATTGCAATCATTAGACGCTCACCTTTCCTTTAATCGCAGGATGTGGATGATAGTTTTCTAACGTAAAATCATTGTATACAAAGTCTTCGATTGACGTTCTTTCTTTGTTGATCAGCATTTTTGGTAAAGTTCTAGGTGCTCTTGATAATTGTTCTTCTACTTGTGATAAATGATTCTTATATATATGAGCATCTCCTACCATATGAATCAATTCGCCAACTTTCAATTTTGTAACTTGTGCAACCATCATCAACAAAAGACTGTAGCTCGCAATGTTGAAAGGAACTCCTAAGAAAGCATCACCACTTCGTTGATACATCAGCATACTAAGTTTTCCATTTCGGACATAAAAATGAAACATCATATGACATGGCGGAAGTGCCATTTGATCAATCATCAATGGATTCCAAGCAGATACAATGAGTCTTCTTGAAGAAGGATTGATTTTGATTTGTTCAATGACTTCTTTTAGTTGATCTACAAAAGATTCGCCACCACCGTCAAAATGTCGCCATTGATGACCATAAACAGGTCCTAAATCACCATGTTTTTTCGCAAAATCATCATCAGTTTTTATCTTATCAACAAATTCTTTCATTGTTTCACCATGATAATCTGGATGTGATTGATACGCAGCATATGGCCACTCATTCCAAATACGAACATCGTTTTGAACCAAGTACTGAATATTTGTATCTCCCTTGATAAACCAAAGTAGTTCATGAATAATAGATTTTAAATGGACTTTCTTAGTTGTTAACAAAGGAAACCCTTCATCTAAATCAAAACGCATTTGCGTTCCAAAGGTTGAAATTGTTCCAGTATTTGTACGATCATCTTTTTCACTACCATGATCAAGTATATGTTGTAGAAAGTTTAGATATTGTCTCATTTTGTCAACTCCTCATATTTGTTCTTTCATATTATATCAAATATCTAGTCAAAAAGGAATTATGACAAAGAAAAAAAGTGCCGAAGCACTTTTTTAAGAGGGGGGCGTAAAAATAAACATGGTCTTTTACGATAAGAAAGATACTTTTTCCACGATGATTTCTGGATAAGAAAATGATTTTTCATCAGAACAAACATGGTGTTGTTGGGCAAGTCTTGCTTTAATCGCAAGCATTTTTCCTTTTTTACAATATTTGACTGTGCTTTCTGCAATTCCTTCCCATAATGTACATTTAAAAAAGTCTGTATCATATTCACCACTTTCAGCATTTTTAAAACTTCGTTGTACGGCGATGGTGATATTCGCGACTTTTTTATCTCCTTCTGTTACGCGCAATTCTGGGTCATAGACCAAACGACCGACAAAGATTACTTGATTTAACATAAAAACCTCCTTTTGAAACTACTATAGCAAAGAAGTTTTCGATCTTGTATTGACAAGTGAGAGGATTCTTTTCTAGTGTTTTAGATTATTTCTCAAATTTAGATGAATTAGACTACAAAAAAAACCAAAGAATGACATTCCTTGGTTTTGTTTTCGAAAATATGTCGTTTAACGTAAAGAATTAAAAATTAATTTCTACGTCCTCACGTTTTCCTTGTTCAACTTCAAAGAATTCTTTTTTACTCATTGCAATCATCCCAGCAACAATACTTGTTGGGAAGGTAACAATACGTGAATTCAATGTTGAGA
>DFNN01000012.1:4416-16947 GCA_002376065.1 Caryophanales bacterium UBA3566 | reverse complement strand
GAACCAAAAGAAGAACCAAAAATAGTTAAGCCTAAGAAAAAAGCAAAACCTAAATCAAAAAAAGATTTGATTGAAGATATTGCTAAAGCTTCAGGATTAAGTAAAAACAAAAGTGAGCAATTCTTAAATACAATGATTGAAGTTATTACAGAAACCTTGAACAATGATGATGAAGTTGATTTTGGAGCAATTGGTAAATTCTCTTATATCATCATGCCGGCTAAAGACGCAGTAAACCCACAAACCAAAGAAAAAATTGTTGTTCCTGAACATAAAGAAGTACGTTTCCGCTTTAATGAAGATTTTAAGGAAGATGTGAATCAAGAGTAGCTACACTTTTGTGTAGCTGCTTTGCTGAAATAGTGATATCTCATACAACATTATTTTAAAAAGTATGGTACAATAGTCTTGAATGAAAGGAGTGAATGTTATGAATTATACATTTACACAAAATGTTACAAAAGAAGATTACGTTGCGTTTGTTACGAATCATATATTTTTAAGTTTTTTACGTCCGTTTAATTTGATTTTATTCGTGATTAGTGTTGGATATTTACTTGTTACACCATTTCTAACAGGAGATTTTACTTTCTTCTTTGTTGGACTAGGAATCTTTGCTTTTATTTTCTTACTAGCACTGTTTGTTCGTCGAAATGCGAAGAAGACATATGAGCGTAACCCTGATAGTTTCACAATGACGTATGATGTGGATGATGAAGCATTGAAGTATATGACACGTGAAGGTGAATTAGTCAAAAATTGGCCAGAGTTTTACCGTGTCAAAGAAACGAAAGATTACTTGTTTGTATATGTCAATCAACATAGTGGACTTGTACTTGTAAAAAGAGAAATTCCAAGTGATGCTTATCGTTTTATCTTACAACAACTCGAACAACATGTCATTGCAAAGCGTTTAAAATTACTAAAAAAATAATGCAGATTTTCTGCATTTTTTTGAAGAGGTGGAAAAATGGTTATCGAAGTATTTGGTGATGATATTACAAAAGAAGATGTGAAAGATTTGATTCCTCGTGTTGGTGCACGTGGAATCGTAAAAAAAGACGATCTTTATTTGATGGTCTATTTTGAAAAAGATGGTTTTTATACTTTACCAGGTGGTGGAGTAGAAATAAATGAATCGCTTGAAGCAGCGGTTATTCGTGAAGTCAAAGAAGAAACAGGATATATTTGTCAAATTATGAAAAAAGGGGTTGTGCTTAAAGAATATTTTATTGATTCTGTATGGCATAATCATTACTATTTGCTGGAGGTTGTTGATCAAACCGAGGTTGCTCTAACCAAAGAAGAAAAAGATATGGGGTTGGTTCCTGTATGGAAAACCTTAGAAGAAGTTTTAGATATCTTAAGTTCTAGTGACAGTGACCATCAGGATGCCGAAGCCATTCATAATCGAGAGTTTTTAGGATTCACTCATTCGTTATAAGGAGGTAAAATCAATGAATATGACCATTACGAAAAGTAAATTCATGGAGTATAAACGATGTCAAAGATTTCCTGCACTAAATGAACTATACAAACGGAAAGATTTAGATGATGCCGCTAAGGATAAGTTTCATGATTTGCTTGATACATTAGATCATGTAGAAGATTTTATCGACGAGGATTTCACCAGTCCTGATTTAGAACATTTAGAAGTAATGATGCCTTATTTTAATGAGATAGAAGTGTTAAATGCCCGTAAAGTTATGACCCATTTTGGAGGAGAAACGAAATATGGTACAACGTATGGTTCTCAAAAACTCTTTATTCGTGATTATCATTACTTTAATCTGAACTGTTATGTTGATATTTATAATCGAAATGAAGAAGCAACGCATATTGTTGAAGTAAAAGCAACAACGACAAATAAGTTTATGAGTTTGAAATATAAAGAAAATAAAGTTGAATATTTTTTGTTTTCTAGAGATGAAGACAACATTTTACATTTAAATGAGGAATACGATCCATCATTGTTAGAAAATGAAAAATATCTTGCGCAAAGAAATAAGTTGTTTGATTCATATCATTCGGCAGGTGCTTATGTATATGACCTTGCATTTCAACGTTTCATCATTGAAGAAGACATTCAAGATGCGAAATACTATCTCGGTGTTGTCAATCATGAATATGTGTTTGATGGAACGTATGTTGATGGAAAACCGATCTATGATCAAGCAATCGCTGCGTTGATTGATGTAACGAAGATTACCAAAGAATTACAACCAATCATTCAAAAAGAATTGGATGTAGTGATTGAGCGCATCAACAAAGATGATCTTTCTAGGGTAGAACTTGGAAGATATTGTCAAGTGAAAAAGATGCGTGAATGTATTTTTAAAGATCTTTGTTATGACAAATTACCAAAAAAGAATAATATTATGATGTATATGGACCGACATCATGGGTTTAAAGATGAAGCAACTGGTGATAAATATGCGTTGTTTGATTTGATCAATGATGATTACACTAGTATGGAGGATGTTCCGCATAGTTGGTTAAATAGACGAAACAATCAAATACAACGAGATGTTGCGATAAGTCATAAACCTTATGTTGATCACGCCAAAATACGTTCTGCTATTGAAACAATCAAATATCCTATATACCATTTAGATTTCGAGAGTTTTCCTTGCCCTTTACCTCGATTCCGAGGAGAAACAGCCTATACACAAAGTTTGTTCCAGTTTAGTTTACATATCGAAGTTGAGCCTGGTGTTTGTGATAAAGAGCGAGACCATATTGAGTTTTTGGCTGAAGATGAATATGATAATCGTGAAAAACTTGTCGAAAAACTTTGTGCATCTATTAAGCAAGATGGTGGATCTATTATGGTCTACAATCAAGCATTTGAGAAAACCCGCATCAAAGAACTTGCGGTACTTTTTCCTGAATATAAAGATCAACTTTTGGAAATGAATGAACGATTATTTGATTTGATGCATATTGTTAAGACGAATACATCACTCTTTGTTGATTTAGGGTTTGACCAAGAACGTGCAAAAACAATCAACTACTATCATGAGGATTTGCTTGGATCATTCTCAATCAAAAAAGTACTACCACTTTTTAGTGATTTGTCTTATCAAGGGATGCCTGTAGGAAATGGTATGGAGGCAGTATATGCTTATGCTCGTTATAAAGATTTGTCAAAAACAGAACTTGAAATAACAAGGAGAAATTTACGTGAATATTGTAAACAAGATACTTGGGCAATGGTCGAAATACTAGAGCAGTTACGCAAAATATAGGAAAAATAGAAAAGATTATTTTAGAGTTAGTGTTTAGGTTTACAAATAGCTTTATTATGTTATAATTAATTGTATTTTTTAAAAAATAGGAGGAATATAATGGCAAAATTAGACAAATTATCTGGATCAAAAGTACGCCTTGAAATTGAGGTTACACCAGAAGAATTTACGCACGGTTTAGATCATGCTTTTGACAAAGTCAAAGATGATGTAGAAGTAAAAGGATTTCGTAAAGGAAAAGTTCCAAGAGATGTGTATGAGAAAAAATATGGTGTTGAATCACTTTATGATGAAGCACTAAATCATGTTGTGCAAGAAACGTATATTAACGCTGTTGAAGAGCATCAAGTAGAAGTTGTCGCACAACCGAAAATCGATTTAGACATCGCAAAAGTTGGTCCTGGAAAAGGATTCACATATACAGCTGAAGTAGCTGTCAAACCAGAAGTTACCTTAGGGGAATACAAAGGTTTACCATTTGCGAAACAAATGGATACAGTCACAGATGCAGCAGTTGATGCGGAAATGGAACAATTGCTTACACAAAATGCAGAGCTTGTTTTAAAAGAAGAAGGTACACTAGAACAAGGAAATACAGCTGTATTTGATTTTGAAGGATTTGTTGATGGAGAAGCATTTGAAGGTGGTTCTGCTAAAAATCATGAAATGGAAATTGGAAGCGGACAGTTCATCCCTGGATTTGAAGATCAAATGATCGGTATGGCTACTGGTGAAGAAAAAGAAGTCAACGTATCATTCCCAGAACAATATCAAGCAGAAAACTTGGCTGGTAAAGATGCAATGTTCAAAGTAAAATTACATGAAATTAAAGAAAAACAAACACCGGAACTGAATGATGAATTCGTCAAAGGATTAGACAAAGAAGGAATCTCTACAGTTGAAGAATTACGTCAAGAAACAAAAGAAAAATTACAAAACGAACTTGTTGAGAAAAACCGTAATGCACGTGTTGATTTTGCAGTTGAAAAAGCAACTGAAAATGCAGAAATGGATATTCCACAAGAGATGATTGTTGATGAGAAAAACCGTTTAATTGACAACGTCAAACAACAAGCAAAACAATACAACCTTGAATTAGACATGTATTTACAGTTAACTGGTACAAACAAAGAAGACTTTGAAGCAAATATGTTGAAGCAAGCTGAAAAATCAGTTTCTTATAACTTAGTAATTGAAGCTGTTTCAAAAGAAGAAGACATCAAAGCAACTGAAGAAGAAGTTGAACAAAAATTTGAAGAGTTTGCAGCACAATACAATATGCCTGTAGACCAATTCAAAGCCGCAGTGAATCCTTCAGCAATTGAACAAGAAGTTATTTACCGCAAAACGATTGATTTCTTAGTGGATTCTTTAGAAATTACAGAGTAATTATTAGGCTAGTAGTCGAATCTACTAGCCTTTTTAAATGCACAATCTTCCAAATGACGTAAAAATGTAGAAAAAACATCTCAAAATGTTTGTATTTTTTTAACAATATGTTATGATATATTAGATTTAAAACGAAGTGAGATGATTTGATGTTAAAAAGAAAGCCATTTTTGGCAAAAAAGAATATTATGTTAGGATTACCATCCGTTAAAAAAGACGAAGCAATTACTGAAGCAGGAAAACTATTAATCGCTGATGGCTATGTAACTCCTAAATACATAGACGATATGTTTGATCGCGAAACCGTGATTTCTACATATATTGGAAAAGGTGTCGCTATTCCTCATGGTATTAGCGAAGGTAAAAAAATTATCAAACATTCAGGAATTGTTATTTTACAATATCCTAAAGGTATTGAATATAATGGACACACTTGTTATTTGGTGATTGGCGTTGCGGGGAAATATCATGATCACTTACGTATGCTTGCAAAAATAGCACAAGCGATTTCGAAAGATGAAATTGCGATAAAATTGCGTGATACAACAGATATTGATTTTGTTTATAAAACCTTTACAAAACGGGGGAATAACGCATGATAGTAACAGTTACGCTCAATCCGGTCATCGAGCGAACGATTTTGGTGGATGAATTCAAGTTAGGGGCAACCCATAATACGGAGTCACAAACCATTATTGCACGTGGAAAAGGAATGCATGTATCAAGAATTGTTCATGCATTGGGTGAAGAAACTCTTGCGACTGGATTACTTGCGGGTAAAAACGGACGATTTATTGCTGATCAACTTGCACAAGAAGAAATCAATAATCATTTCCTTTTTATTCCTGGACATAGCCAAGAAAATACCAAGATCAAAGATGAGAAAACATCAATGATTACTGAATTTCGTGGGCACGGACCCTCACTTGAAGAAGAAGATATTGAACGTTTTTTACATCATTTAGAAGAAATTGTTCATCAAGGTGATATTTTGGTATTATCAGGGACATTACCGGAAAATGCACCACACGATTTTTATGCGAGAATGATTCGCAGGGTAAGACCACTTGGTGTATTTACCATCCTTGACACTGCAAATTCGGCATTAAAAGAAGGTGTGATTGGTAAACCCAACATCATCAAACCAAACATTGCGGAACTTGAAGAACTTGTAGATATGACCTTCGAAACTGAAGAAGACATCATCAAAGGTGGAAAAGTCTTAATCCAAAAAGGTATTGATGAAGTACTCATTACTTTAGGAAAAGAAGGTGCCATCTATTTAAGTGACAACGATATATTAAAGATCACAACAACAGACGTGGAAGTCTTAAGCACAAAAGGTGCAGGAGATGCGTTTGTAGGTGGACTTGCAGTTGGACTTCTCCAAGGGAAAGATACAATGGAACGATTACGTTTTGCGAGTGCATGTGCGACAGCGAGTGTACGTTTAAAAGGATTGGAAACACCAACAATTGAAATGATTGAAGCAGTATTAGATGATATAGAAGTAATTGAACTTACATAGAAAAAAGCGGAAAACAAAATGAGTTTATCATTTTGCTTTTTTCTTATAATGGCGTATTGTATAATATATTAGCACTGATGTAACTCGTGTGCTTATTTATTGATAAATAGTTCATTTAAAGGTATAATATAACTATCAAAGAAGACAAGAAATGAAGGTGAATATTATGTACGATAGCAATGTACAAACAGAAGGATTACTACCAGGTATCGCGATTCGTGGAATTGCGCCTTTTCCCCATACTGATCTTCGAATAGAAGTTGGACGCATAGTTTCAAAAAATGCACTCCTTGAAGCAGAAAAAAATTATGATAACCACGTATTACTTTTGATTCAAGAAAATCCAATGCATGATGATGTAACAGAACAAAACATCTTAGATTATGGTGTTGTTGCAAAAATCGGCATTAAAATAAAACTTCCTAACGGAAATTTCAAAGTGAAATTCGATCCGATTGTTCGAGCAGAAGTATTAAACCAAACACAAACAAATCCGTTTTTCTTAACACAATTCAACACGATGCCAACGATTCAAGATGATATTGATCAAGAACTCGCATTAGTGCGTATGCTTGCAAAACAAGTGGTTGATCACAATAAAACTTTATTGAAAAATCCTAAGCCTGCCTTAGAAGCAATTCAAAAAGGTGTATCAAGTGATAAACTATGCGACATTATTGTCAATAATCTAAAAATTAGTGAAAATGACAAATTTAAATACATTAAAACAGCTTCACTAAATAAAAGATTGAATTATTTACTAGAAGACATCGAAAAAGAAAAGTATATGAGTCAAATTGAGAATGATATCAATATGACCGTTAAGAAGAATATTGATGAAAATCAAAAAGAATACTATTTGCGCGAGAAAATGCGTGCAATACAAGAGGAACTTGGGGACAAAGTACGAAAAGAAAGCGACATCGAAGAATTAAAACAAAAGGTACTAGATAAAAAAATGCCGGCTCATATTGAAGAAAAGGCATTATATGAACTTCAAAGATACCAATCACTTCCTGCATCAAGTGCAGAAAGTGGTGTCATTCGTTCTTATCTAGATTTTTTAGTAGAACTTCCATGGCACGAAGTGAGTATCGATGAAACAGATATTCATAAAGCAGAAGCTGCCCTCGATTCAACACACTTTGGGCTTGAAAAAGTCAAAGAACGTATTATTGAGTATTTGGCAGTGAAGATATTGACAGAAAAAAATCCACAAACAATTCTTTGTTTGGTGGGGCCACCTGGTGTTGGGAAAACATCATTAGGACAAAGTATTGCCAAAGCATTGGGCCGCAACTTTGTCAAACAATCTTTAGGTGGTGTCAAAGATGAATCTGAAATTAGAGGTCACAGAAGAACCTATTTAGGGGCTTTACCTGGGCGTATTATGCAAGGTATGAAAAAAGCAAAAGTGATCAATCCTGTATTTTTACTCGATGAAATTGACAAATTAGGATATGACTATAAGGGAGACCCTTCAGCAGCGATGCTTGAAGTACTAGACCCTGAACAAAATGCAAAATTTAGTGACCATTACTTAGAAGAACAATACGATTTATCACAAGTACTCTTCATCGCGACTGCGAACTATTTAGGAAATATTCCTTCGGCGTTAAGAGACCGTATGGAAATCATTGAACTATCTAGTTATACAGAAATTGAAAAATTCAATATTGCGAGAAAACATTTGATCGCTAAACAATTAGATGTTCATGGATTACAACCTGATAAATTCAGTATTACAGATGAAGCAGTGATGGACTTGATTCGTTCTTACACAAGAGAAGCTGGTGTCCGTCAGTTAGACAGACTATTCGGTTCACTCATCCGTAAATCAATCAAGATTATTTTGGGTGATAAAAAAGAAAAAGTGGAAATTGACAAAGATGACATCAAAGAATACTTAGGAAAACCTAAATTCTCTGACACAAAATCAGAAAAGAATGACCAAGTTGGTGTTGTGACTGGTCTTGCTTATACACAGTTTGGTGGAGACACCTTGGCTGTCGAAGTAACATACTATAAAGGAACAGGGAAACTGGTTCTAACAGGGAAACTTGGAGACGTGATGAAAGAATCAGCACAAGCTGCCTTATCATATGTCAAAACCAATGCAGAAAAACTGGAAATTGATATGGAACTATTTAATAATAGTGATATTCATATCCATGTACCTGAAGGTGCAGTACCAAAAGATGGACCAAGTGCTGGTGTAACAATCGCTACAGCGATCATCAGTGTCTTAACCAATAAGAAAGTCGATCACTTTGTTGGAATGACTGGTGAGATTACCTTAAGAGGTCGCGTGTTACCAATTGGTGGATTAAAAGAGAAATCGATTGCCGCACATCGTAGTGGATTGAAAACGATTATGATTCCAATGGACAACACAAAAGACTTAGATGACATCCCACAAGAAGTGCGTGATGCATTAGAAATCATTCCTGTTGAAACAATTGATGAAATATTACTAAAAGCTTTAAAATAATCTAGAACGTGCCTTGGCACGTTCTTTTTTTGTGACATTTTTAGAAAGTTTATCTATTTGATAACCCTTTCATTTATGATAAAATAATATTTGGAGGAGATTATATGAAAAAATGGAATTTAGATGCATTATTCACCTCATTTGATAGTGAGGAATTTAAAGACAACTTACAAAAGATCAATGAATTGATTGAAACAGCAACAAAAGATGCGAAAGCCTCTTTTGTTGATATGAGTGACGCTGAAGCGAAAATTGTTCGTTACTTAGAAACCTCAAGTGATTTGCGCAGTAGATTGTTGCGCGCATTTGCGTACTGTAGTTTACGTATTAGTACAGATACAAGCGATCAAGATGCGAAAAAGTATATGAATCACTTACAACAACTTTCAGCGAAAACAACATACGCAAGTACAACATTCACAAAATGGTTACCTAATGTAGAAGATTTAGATGCTTTGATTGAGAAGAATCCTTTATTAAAAGAGGCAGAGTATTACTTACACCGTATTGTAGAAGGTGCAAAACATGTCTTAAGTGATAAAGAAGAAATGATCATCGCAAAAATGCAAAATACTGGTTCAAGTGCTTGGAGTCAATTACAAGGTGAACTTACGAGTACATTGAAAATACCATTTGATGGAAAAGAACTTTCATTATCTGAAATCAAAAATTTAGGAATGCATAAAGACCAAGATGTTCGTAAAAGAGCATATCTAGCGGAGATGGAAGCCTATCCTAAGATTGCACAAAGTGTTGCTTACGCAATGAATGGCGTCAAGGGTGAAGTAAATACACTAGTAGAGTTGCGAAACTTTGATAGTCCACTTGATCAAGCAGTCTACCAATCAAGAATGGAAAGAGAAACACTTGATGCATTGCTTGGAGCAATGAAAGAGTATTTACCTGTGTTTAGACAGTTCTTAAAACGTAAAGCGACATTACTTGGACATAAAAATGGATTGCCTTGGTATGATTTAGGAGCGCCAATGGGTGAAAGTAGTAAAGAATTTAGCGAAAATGAAGCAATGGAATACATCTTTAAGAATTTTAAAACTTTTGGACCAAGCTTAGAAAATTTGGCTCGTCGTGCCTATGATGAAGAGTGGATTGACTTTACACCAAGAAACGGAAAACGTGGTGGTGCATTCTGTAGTAATATCCATCCGATCAAACAAAGCCGTATTTTAACAAACTTTAGTGGCTCGTTTGGTAATGTGATTACACTTGCACATGAATTGGGTCATGCTTATCATGGAGATAAGATTTTTGCCGAAAAAATCTTTAATGCTAGTTATACCATGCCTGTGGCTGAAACTGCTTCAACGTTCTGTGAAACAATTGTCAAAAATGCCGCATTGAACGATGCGAAAGAAGAAGAAAAAATTAATATCTTAGAAGAATCTTTAAAAGGATCAACGGCGGTCATTGTTGATATTATGTCAAGATTCATCTTTGAAGAAAATGTCTTTAATAAACGTCAAGAAACACCATTATCCGTAGAAATGTTGAATGAAATGATGTTAGATGCACAAAAAGAAGCCTATGGAGATGCACTTGATCCAGATTTTATGCATCAATATGCTTGGTTAAATAAACCGCATTATTATCGCGGAGGACTTTCTTTTTATAACTTCCCGTATGCTTATGGATTGTTGTTCGCTAAAGGAATTTATGCAGAATTTAAAAAACGCGGTAGTGCGTTTACCAAAGATGTTGATTTGTTGTTACAAAAAACAGGGCAAAAATCAATTGAAGATGTTGCGGCACTTGTTGGTTTAGATGTTCGAGATAAAGATTTTTGGAGACAATCTCTTGATGTGATTAAAGCAGAAATCGATATGTTCTTAGAGTTGACTGAGTAATATGATTGATTTTCGTAGTGATACAGTCACTAAACCAACCAAAGAAATGCGAAGTGCGATGGCGAATGCCATCGTAGGTGATGACGTCTATGGTGATGATCCAACTGTAAATCAGTTAGAAGAATTAGCCGCAAAGATGACTGGTAAGGAAGCTGCGTTATTTGTACCTAGTGGAACGATGGGGAATCAGTTGGCGATTATGACACACACTTCACGTGGTGATGAATTCATTTTAGGAAAAAATTCGCATATTAAAAATTACGAAGTTGGTGCGGCCGCTACATTATCAGGAGTTAGTTACCATTTGGTGGATGATGAAAATGGTCTTTTAGACATTGAAAAAGTAAGAAAAGGTATTAGAGGTATTGATGTGCATTACCCAACAACATCGTTAATCTGTATGGAAAATGCACATGGTACTGGAAGAGTAGCGCCCGTGAGTTATATGAAAGAAATATATGACCTTGCCAAAGAATACAACATCTTTGTGCATACAGATGGTGCACGCATTTTCAATGCCGCAGTGCATCTAAATATTGATGTGAAAGAACTCACGCAATATACCGATTCATTGATGTTTTGTTTATCAAAAGGACTAGCGAGTCCTATTGGTAGTATCCTTGTGGGTACAAAAGATTTCATTCATCAAGCAAGAAGAAACCGTAAAATGCTAGGTGGGGGTATGCGTCAAGTAGGTATATTAGCCGCAGCGGGACTGATCTCTTTACAAGAGATGACCAAAAGGTTACATATTGATCACCAAAATGCACAGTACCTAGCTAGTGAACTGAATAAGTTAAAAGGTTTTACAGTAGATATGGATCACTTGGATATCAATATGGTGTTTGTGAAAAGTTCTTATGATTTAAACAGATTAAAAGAATACTTGATGCAAAAAGATATTTTACTCGGTGGTTATAAAGGTGAATATATGCGTCTTGTATGTCACAATGACATTACAAAAAATGATATTGATGCCTTCATCCAAGAAATTAGATATTGGATAAAAGAACGTTAAATAAGAAAAACATAATGCGAACTATTTTGTGGAACCAGTTACATCACAAAATGTTCGCATTATGTATGTAAAAGAATATTTATTTGTTATAATATCATCTTGGAGTGATGATGATGACCTTACAAAAAAATCTTTTTAAATTGGCTTGGCCAATCTATATAGAACTGTTGTTCTTTATGTTGATGGGTATTAGTGATACCTTAATGCTTTCGCAATACAGTGACTTAGCGGTTGCGAGTGTTGGAAACGCCAATAAGGTGATGGGACTCTTTACTGTCTTACTAAATATAGTCGCTATTGGTGTCAGTGTAGTAGTCAGTCAATACCTTGGTGCGAACGATAAAGAAAACGCAAAAAGTGCGTTAAAAGCAGGAATGATATCGAATGCGATGATTGGGTTTTCGCTCTTTTTGTTGTTACAGTTATTCGCCGGATTTTTATTTCAAGCGATTCAACTAGACGCATCAATATTTGATGATACGATGACGTATATTAGAATTGTATCAATTGGATTGTTGTTTTTAAGCATCACCCAAGCGATGAGTAGTGGCTTTAAAAGTCATGGACAAACAAAAACAATTATGTTGGTTGTTGGATTCACCAATTTTGTGAATGTGATTGGGAACTATTTTTTAATATTTGGTATTGGATTCTTTCCTGAGCTTGGCGTAGCTGGTGCGGCCATATCAACTGTGTTCTCTCGTTTCTTATCGATGGTGATTGCGATGGTGATCTTACGTAACCGTTTAGGCATCAATCCTTTGAAAATCAGGTTGAGACCAGTAATGTTGCATTTTAAGAAAATCATCAAGATTGGAATTCCAAGTGCTTTAGAACAACTTGTCTATCAAATTACACAAGTCATTTTGCTCACCTTTATGAATATCATTGGCGTAATTGCTGTCACAACTCAGGTTTATGTGTTTAACTTAATGATGCCAGTATTGGTATTTTCCGTGGCAATTGCGCAGGGTAACCAAGTAATTGTCGGATAT
>DFNN01000012.1:1707-4032 GCA_002376065.1 Caryophanales bacterium UBA3566 | reverse complement strand
GTAAAACTTAGTATGGGCGTCGTGCTTGCGATTGCTTTTACGATGTATTTGAATGCGAGGCCATTACTCGGTATATTTACCGATAATCCAGACATCATCAATATGGGAAAAAGTGTGATGATCGTCGTTATTTTCTTAGAGACAGGTAGACTATTAAACTTGGTCCTTATTCAATCGTTGCGTGCAGCGGGGGATGTCATGTTTCCTGTCATCATCGCGGTATTTAGTATGCTTGGTGTAAGTGTTGGTGTGAGTTATTTCCTAAGTATTCATTTAGGATATGGCCTTATTGGAATATTTATTGGACTTGCGCTTGATGAATGTACGAGAGGATTAGTTGTCTTATATAGATGGATAAAGGGTTCTTGGAAACATAAACAAGTGATTCATCATGATGAAGTATAAAAAATAAGGAAGCCATTTGGCTTCCTTTTGTATCACATTCGTATTGAATGTAATAAGTCTATTTCATCATTAGCTTTGTTAAAGTATCTTTGGTAATCTCATGTAATGGATAAGACTTACGTGTTAGTTCGTCCATTTGTACGACGACTGTTTCACTTGTTGCACATAACATATTGTTTTGATAAAGACCTTGGACCATAATTAAAGAACTGTTTCCTATTTTTGTGATGCCTGTACCAATTTCTACTTCACCTGGCCATGTGATTTCTTTGATGAAGTCAGTATTCTTTGCCGCAATAACAAAAGAACAGTGATCACAATATAATGGGATATCATTGCTATAAAGGATTTCTACTCTTCCAGTTTCAAAGAACTGTGAAAATACCGCATTATTGACATGTCCTTGTTTGTCTGTATCACGATAACGAATTTTGTCGTATGTTGTAGATGGATAATCTGCTAAAACTTTGTTTTTTAAGTTCATATGTTTTTCCCCTTTGTCGTTGATTGTTATATCATGCAAGTTGTCCATAGATATCATAACATTTATGATACCTTCTTTGGTACTTTCTATACTTACTATACTTTTTTAATAACTAAGTAAGAAAAATCTAAGAGTATAAGTTTTTTCTTCTTTTATGCAATCACTGACTAATACTGCTTATAACTATCCCTTAATTAAAGCTTTCATATTCTGATATATGTTCATCAACATCATTTAATAAGTAAACAGTATATCCTAAGATAACAATATTGAAAACTGATACAAGATAAGTCACAATGTGATATCGTCCAAAGATGGTGATTAACGCAGAAGATGATGGATTATCCATTGCTTGTTGGTTGAATATTGTGAACAACTGTCCAATGAGGACGATGATGAATAGTGCAATCATGAAATTTCTTAATCGTAAGAAGTTCGGTGTTTTAGGATTTACTTTGTGATAATCAAGATCACAAATATCCATTAAATCACTCAATATTTTGGTGATTGTGGTGAGTAATTTGAAATTAAAAAAGAACACAATACCAAAAATAATTCCGAGTGTTAAAGCTACGGCAAACTGCATCATCATCAGCATCATTGTTACAGCAAGGAGCACTACAGCACCACTTAGGACAATAATCCCTAATAATATATGGGTATAGATACTCAATAAAGAAAATGCACTGTAGAGCTTACTGATGTCTTCAAATTTGCTGGCACGATAGATCATATATAATCCTATCAATGGAATCATGATTGATGGTATTTGGAGAACATATAGTAAACCTAGTGGTATTTGACTTATACTCTCTTGACTGATATCTATGCCACTAGCACCACTTAAGACCACTGAAACTGTGATGATTGTAATCATCGATGAGCATAAAAAAAGGATAAATAATATGAAAAACTTTGTATTCTTTCCATAAGCAATGATTGCTTTTCTAAGATTGTCTTTTCTTTGTTTGATTTTTGTCTCTAATCCTAAATCTTCTCCCTTGTTTTCTTGCATGTTTAACTCTTCCATTGTCCCCTCCATGATTTATGTTTTGTTTTGTGTTACGTTCATTATATCGTGCGGTATATCACGTGTCAATTATTGATTGATATAATTTTGGCAAGAAAAAATAAAAGATCACATCAAAAATCTGATGTAATCTTTTGCGTGAATTTTTATTCGTTTAGTTGCTTTTTGCAATAAAGTCGATCATTGCATTGTGTTCATAAATAATCTGAGGGTTGTTTGTATTGTGAAAGAACATCGAATAATAATTGAGATAACTAACCCATCTATGTGGCATTTCATAGTCAACGTTAAGCATGAGATTGCTGTTTTCATAGCGCTGATAAGGGTTGTATGGGGACACGTCTAGATAATATGTTACTGAATGTCCGTAATCTTGTTGTGCAATTTCATAAAGTTTGATTTGATC
>DFNN01000012.1:0-1310 GCA_002376065.1 Caryophanales bacterium UBA3566 | reverse complement strand
TCAACATATGATGTAGATGAAAACAAATCATTATAATAACTGAGTCTTTCTCTCGTATAATCAACATCCTCAACAATTAAGCGGTTCTTAGTTAATATATATTGCTCAGATTGTAAATCGTATGTTCTTAATAATTCTGTATATCCAATTCTCCCAGCTTCAACATTTGCTTGGTTGTACGCTTGAATGTATTGAATTTGATCATCTTTTAATATGATAGATCCAACCAAATCATTTTTTATTGGTCCAATCCAAATGATGAGTCCATCATATCCTAAACGGTTCTCACTTTCTGAAAAATCAATTTGTAGATCACCATCTTCATTGTCGTAACGATGAATGATCGCCATCTCGTCAATCTCTTCACCCTGAATTTGATGTTCCAATATATAAATCTCTTCATTTTGATCATTGCGTGATTTGTAGAGTCTATAGTAACTGGTCGTCGCATCATTACTGGCAAAATCAGCATGTTGATCAGTGTCGAAATTTTGATATTCCTCTTCATTCAATAAAGTTGCCACATAATAATTATTCCTAGTAGAAGTAAAATGATCCACCTGATAGGCATTTGTTATATCAGATTTTCTTGAGACATAACCATAATAAGGTTCTAATCCAGGTGGCAAATAGGTAATATTTCTAGTTTCTTCAATGGTATAACGAGCAATGGTGTTGTCTTCATTATATATGACAACAATATCAACAAAGATATTAGCGTAACCGTCAACACGGTTATCTAGTTCCTCATTTAGATAAAATTCTTTAATAGAATAGGAATTTTGTGGACATTCACAACTCTCTTCAATGTGAAGAACGAGTTTACGATTTGTTTTTTCAACAACCTCAACAGAAGGTTTTATCCCTGTTAGGAGGCTTTCATATAGTTTGTTGTTATACTCATCATAAAGAACTTCATTCATATAATATGGAACTTCGTTTTCAGCAATGAAATCAAGTCGAGTATTGGCAATCCATATTAATGAAACGGATAATATAGCCAAAGTAATGATGTTGAGATAGATCAAACTGATGTTTCTATTCTTAAAAATTCTTACATAGATGTCATAAAAGATTGATATCACTGCTGATACAAGAAATGCAATCCCAAGATATAATGTAGAATGTCTTAAGATAAAGAAAATTTGATGATATCTTTGTGAAAATTCTAGTATCAATGTGATAGAAAAGTTGATTAAAGAACACAAAAATAAGATTTTTGTTGTTTTTTTCATATGTTTCATTTTATATTCCTTTCATAGTTTTTATTTTTCTAGGCAATAAAAACTATGAATCAACATCTAAAGACA
>DFNN01000076.1:1533-4310 GCA_002376065.1 Caryophanales bacterium UBA3566 | reverse complement strand
TCGTTGTATGAAGATATCTTAATATTGATTCAATCTCAAATACATGAAGGCGACGCTCTTGATTTGGCAACTGGAACTGGGCAAATGGCATTTACACTCGCAAAAAACAATTTTCATGTTGATGCGACAGATATCTCTTTAGAGATGTTACAAGAAGCTGAAAAACACTTGTCAGGAACAAAACTACCTGTGAAGTTTTATGTACACGATATCGTCCAACCAATTGTCTCTAAAAAATACGATGTCATTACACTTGTGAGTGATGTCGTCAATCATCTATGCGCTATTGAAGAAGTAAGCAATGTATTTAAAAATATCAGTCAAGCATTAAATAAAAACGGTGTATTTGTCTTTGATGCAATTCATCAAGAATACATCGATCAAATGATTGGGTATAAAGATGTCCTAACTTTAAATCACAAGGAACTTATCTGGACTGTAAAAAAAGAAAGTGACACTTCAATCAAACATCTACTTAAAGTGGATGATGAAGAAGCATCATTGATTCAATATGTCTATTCTGATGACGAAATTACAGAACATCTATTGCGTCATCAATTGGTGATTATAAAGAAAGTAAGAACCCATGAACGAACAATTTACTTAACAAAAAAAGCAAAATAAAACGGAAAATAGTTCATTCTATTTTCCGTTTTTTCTTTAGCGATAAAGATCATCATCTAAAATATCTATTTCAACGACTTCCTCACGAGGTTCGAAGATAGTTTCATCTTCATCATCGTTTGCTTTTTTAAATTCAAAATACAGCGCAGCAAATGATAAGGTGATGTATGGGATGAGATAGATTAAGATTAAAAAGATGGTTGGAATGATTAATAAAAACCATAAAATAAATGATAATGGGAAAAAGAATAAATACCAGAATTTTCCACTAGTATAACGCCATGATTTTTTGATTGCATCAAGGACTTTTAATTTTTGATCAACGATGATGTATGGTGCAAAAATCAATCGAACGCTAATATAAAGCGTAATAATCATTGCGATGAGTGATCCGATTGCTTGGGATGGTGTGATACTTTCAATCAATGATTGGAGATAATTCTCATCACTAAGCATACTGATTGGTACACTAGAAACAGATTGAATTTGATTGTAAAAAGGAATAAAAACGGTAAATCCCAATGCGAATAAAATGATTGATAATAAGAAATATTGCATCACTCGTTCGTCAAAGAAGAAGAAATCTTCAGATGTGAAGTTGGTTTTTCCTTTGAAAAATTGAACGACCAATGAAATTGATATAAAGGTACCATATCCAGTGATCAATGCGTCGATAATGTCACCTATATCTGTTGATATGAAACCGAAAATGGTACCGAGAATCCCACCTAAAATACTATAAATAATCGCAGGAATTAAAGTAACCAATAATGCAAGACCAAAATGCCCACTCAATTTTTCTTTGGCGATGAGTTTGATTTCAGAATAACGTTTGTGCATATGTTTCCACCTCTTTTTCGTTGTTTATAGGTATTATACCATATTTAAAAATCTTGTGAGAAGAAATCTTCATCACTCCAATGTATTATCTATTTAGGAGTGATGATATGGAAAAGTTGAAACCTTATTGGAAAATCATTGTTGGTGCTTTAATGATACTGATTTTTATCATTAGTCAACTGTTGAGTAGATTAGAAGAACAAACGATACCTACTTTACCACAAAGTAAGCAAGAAGAAGTCTTAGTAGAATACATTTATGTCGACTTAAAAGGTGAGGTTCGTTATCCTGGGGTATACAAAGTATTGAAAGAAACACGGTTATTTCAGGTGATTACACAAGCAGGGGGTTTGACTGTGTTCGCTGATGATTTGGCGGTCAATTTGAGTATGAAATTGTATGATCAAACAGTTGTATATATTCCTCATGTTGATGAGCAATATCAGAGCATTCATGATGGTGAAGGACCTCATAGTTCGGTTGTGAATATCAATCAAGCTTCATTAGAGACATTGATGACTTTGCCAGGAGTGGGCGAAGTAACGGCGCAAGATATTATTGATTATCGTAATGAGCAAGGTGGGTTTTCTAGTATTGAGGATTTGATGAATGTGCCAGGGATAGGAGAAGCGACTTTTGAACGTCTTGAAGAACTTATCTCTATTTCGTAACGAATATATTTATTTCGCGATTTTGTGTTTGCTTATGATTCTTTCGCTTGAAAAAGGATTCTTTTTCATTGTATTGATTGTCTATCTTTATTATTTATGGAAAACATCTCCTCAAACTTTAAAAGTAGGATTGGTTATTTGTTTGCTTTTTGCTCTTCGCGTTGAACTTGTTCAACGTAAACCCCTTGATCCTTCAAACGTACATATTGTGAAGGTGACATCGCTAAAAGAATATGATCAATTCACTTCATTTAGAGGGAAGGTAAATCATAAAAGTTATCAATTTCAATACAGTGGAAATCATCAGTTTTCCATTGGTGAAGTCTATGAAATATCAATTGAAGAGTTGGAAGACAACAATGGTGATATCCCATATACGTTTGATCTAAAGAAGTATGATAAAGCACTTCGGATTAACGGAAGATATAAGGTTTTAGAACTAACGAAAATCAAGAATACAGTACATATTAATCAACTAATTACGCTAGTTGATCAGTACATGAAAAACAGTATTCCTCAATCATATGGATATGTAAAAACAATGATTTTAGCAGAAAATGAAGAGATTGATGAATCGGTGTTAGAAGCAATCAATGATGCGGGTATTAGTCATCTGTTTGCGGTTAGTGGGCTGCATATTGG
>DFNN01000076.1:0-1187 GCA_002376065.1 Caryophanales bacterium UBA3566 | reverse complement strand
TTGCTTGTTGTGATGTTGAGAAAAGGACTAGGATATCTATTAAAAAAAGACTATCAAAGTGATATTGCTTTAACGATCTTTTTACTCTTTTATATGTTTTTAACGTCCTTTTCACCCTCAGTTGTTCGTGCAAGTATGATGGTGATGTTTATCCTCATCAATCGATACAAGAAATTGCAATTGGATACGTTAGATATTGTATCATTGGTCTTTATTGTTTTACTATTTGTCCATCCGTATTATTATTTACAGTTAGGATTTCAGTTGAGTTTCTTAATGACATTCTTTATTGTCTTGGCAAGACCGTTGTTGTCTTATGATGACAAAATAAAAAGTGCTTTTGCACTTAGTATGATTGCTTTTTTTGCGAGTTTACCATTTGTTGTTTCACTTAACCAAAGTGTGAATGTACTCACAGTGTTTTACAATGTCATTTATCTGTTTTTTGTGATGTTTTTGTTGTTACCATTTGCCTATATTACGTTTGTTTTCCCAATATTTGATGACCTTTATTACGTCTTAATTACATTGTTTGAATATAGTGTGTTATGGATAGAAAAGATTGATATCTTCAAGATTGACTTTGTGATGAATAAACTGAGTTACATTGTCGTTTATTATATTCTTTGTATTGGCTTGTTAATTCAAATAGAGGAAAAACATGTCCGTCGGTCGTGGGTTTACGTCAGTAGTGTTTTCGTATTATTCATTCTTTTACAAGGTAAGTTTGTTGTTTATAGTAGTGTCCATTTTGTTGATGTATATGGTGACGCAACAGTGATTCAGTCTTCCTTTGATCGATGTAATATATTAATCGATACAGGCGTAAGTGATTCGTATGATGGGTTGATTACTTATATGAAAAACAAACATATAAAACGATTAGATTATGTGATTATTAGTCACCACCATGATGACCATCATGGTGAGTTAGAAGATGTATTGAAATCATTTAATGTGATCAATTATATTGATCAATCAAATGTAGATAAATATCAAGATGTGACTCGGTGTGGTGATCAACAATTTTTCTTTTATCCACTAACAAAAGGTCATCATAATGAAAACGATAATTCATTGGTGATGAGTATGTATGTGGGGCGGGATCATTATTTATTCACTGGTGATATGGAGACATCGCGTGAAAAAGAATTTATTGCGTTATACGATGTAAAAGATGTGGACAA
>DFNN01000078.1 GCA_002376065.1 Caryophanales bacterium UBA3566 | reverse complement strand
ACCAAGATATGACTAAAATCTTCTTCTAATATTGCATTCATCATATTGACAAAGGAAAAGACAGCATTGGTATACTGACCCTTAGAATTTTGCATCATATTCCCACTATATGCTGTTGCATAATAGGCTCTAAACATCAAGTTTGAACCATCAATTAAGATCATTTTTTTCATCATTGAGCACCCCATTTTCTCTATATTATTGTATCATATATTCACAAAAAATCGCACTAGTTCACCAAATAAAATCCTATTGAAACAAAAAGAACGTAGATTATCCACGTTCTTTTATACATCAGTTGTTGGAAAAAGACTTATTTTTGTGCTTCTTCTAAGTAATTTACGATATCTGAAACTGCCTTGATTTTTGTTGCTTCACTATCAGCGATTTCAATATCAAATTCTTCTTCGATTGCCATTATTAATTCAATGGCATCAAGTGAATCTGCCCCTAAATCTTCTGATAAGTCAGAATCAATCTTAATTTCTTCTTCTTCGATTCCTAATTCTTCTGCAATAATTTCTTTCACTCTATCAAAAATCATTGTTCCACTCCTTATAGGGTTTACTATTTCATATTATATTCATTATACCATTGTTTGTCAATTGATAATCACATAACTTATGTGAATATTGACGTTTTGCACAATGTTTGGTTCTTTACTTCTTATTGACATTCTTATGATAAATTGTAATTAGTCCTTTTAATATGAGATATTCATCATAAATGAACGATTGATCAACCAAATCATTGATAAATCTTGATGCGCCTCCAGTTAACAATACAGGAAGCTCTTTATGATGATTTTTCTTAATGACATCGACCATTCCTTCCAACATCTTCGCATGTCCATAAAGCAATCCAGCATTTAAACAATCGACTGTATTCGTCGCAATCACACCAGTAGGCTTTTTAAACTCGAATTGTGTTAGTTGGCTTGTTCCACCTATCAAACAATCACGTTGTGTGACTAGGCCTGCAGTGATGGCAACCCCTTTGATTACTTTCTTCTCAATCAAAGTAATTGTTGTCGCTGTCCCCATATCAATCACAATCGCATCTTCACCATAATGTTCAATCGCCGCAGCTGCTGAAGCAACCAAATCTGCACCGACTTCTTTTGGATTATCGACAACGATTTTGACGCCTGTTTTTAATCCAGGTCCGATAAACATTGGTTCATAAGACAAATATTTAATCGCAAGATTCTTAAAAATAATATTCAGTTCTGGTACGACACTAGAGATAATCATCGCTTTTGAATCATCCAGTACATCTTTTAAGATAGCATAATATTCATCGACTGATTTTGTTTTATCTGTTGTATAACGATAAGTATTCTTAAGTCCGCCATTGTAAGTCGCAATCACAATATTAGAATTTCCAATATCAATTAAGTTGATCATATCTTCACCCCTAAATCATTCTAAGCTGTCTTATCTAATTCTCTAAATTCTTTGATACGTAATCCAATTGGGACACCTACTACAATGGCCATCGCTATTTCTAGTACTGCATTGAATCCAAGAATTGCCAAAATAAATTCGAATATATTAGCATCAACGAAAATACTTGCGTAAGTATCACTACTAAAACTAAATAGATAAAGCATCACAAGGACCATGATTGAATGTGCAAATGTTGATAAACCAAATGCAAGTCCCATAGATAAATATCTATTTTTGATTGTTTTTGATACATATTCATAAAATAAATAGATAAAATATCCAAATAATACTCTTGGTAATACACTGACAAGTGGATTATAGAAGAATGGTGCGAAAACGCCACCATATATAAGCGCAGCAATCAAGCTACCCAAACCAAACATGAGTCCTAAAATAATAGAAACTCTTTTTCCTCCAAAAATACCACCAATAATCACAGGGATATGAATAATGGTTACTTCCACTCCTGGACTAAGTCTGAAAAATCCCCAAGTTAATCCCCAAGGGGCTGGCACTAATGCCATAAATAAAATAATTGCGCTGAAAATACCAGCAGTTGTCATTTCTCTGACACGTTCGTTTCTCATTTCTTTTTTCTCCTTTTTAGGCCGTTTAAGGTCCCATAAATTGAATATATTTGTGTAATACGTTACACGTTTGCTCTAATTTCTTCTACTTTCGCTTTGTTCAAGGCTTTGATCACAATCATCACCATTTTTTTCACTTCTAAGTAATCATCTTCACTAATCATTGAAGTAGTAGAATGAATATATCTAGCAGGCATTCCAATCGTCGCAACTAGTACACCGTCGTTTGCAAGTTGCACACGCGCAGCATCTGTTCCTCCCATTGATTTATAATATTGAAATTTGACATTATGTTTTTCAGCTTCTTCGATGATAAACTTTTTCATTCCTTGATGCATAATTGCACGCGGATCATAAAAACGAAGTAAGAATCCACCACCGATTTTACCAGAAATATCGTCTCCGTCAAAGACATCCGCACAAGGTGATGTATCGACTGCTAAAAAAACATCTGGAGACACCATATTACCAGCAGTCTCTGCTCCTCTTAATCCTACTTCTTCTTGAACGTTCGCACCAACATATAACTCACATTCAAGTTCTTCTTTTTTGATTTCTTTAGCTACTTCTAAACTGATTCCACAACCAAAACGATCATCCCATGCTTTACTAAAATATTTCTTTCCATCTTTTGATACAGTAAAGTTGTTGTGGATGATGATTTGTTGTCCTACTTTGACACCAAGCTCTTTTGCATGTTCATCACTATCAGCACCAATATCGAGCAACAAATCAGTAAACACCAATTTTTTAGTTGAACTCCCACTTTCTCGAGACAAATGAGGTGGAACAGATGCAGTTACACCTGGAATTTTTTCTAAATCGTCTGTGATGATGTCCATGTGTTGTGATAAGAAAACATCACCATTGACACCACCCAAATTTGACATTTTAATCAAACCATTTTTCTTAATTCCAATCACAATCGCACCAACTTCATCCATATGACCTGCAAGCATTACTTTTGGCCCGTCATATCCTTTGTTGATGATTCCATAAATACTTCCCAGTTTATCTTCAATGATTTCATCTACGTATGGTGCTAGATTCTTTCTCATATACTCTTTTACTGGCTTTTCGAAACTTGGTGCTCCTGGTAAATCTACTAATTCACGGTATAGTTTATCCATGGTTGTCCTCCTTGAATTTTGCGGTAATTTTGTAAATATGTTTTCCTTCTTTTGCAAACTTTTCTTCAAACTCTGTCATCACATTTTCCATTTCTTCTTGATGTAAATCCTTTGATTCAAAGATCACATTCATTGGATAATTTTCAATCTGTTCCTTGGAATAAGAAAAGAGTAATTCGTTATCAGTTTTCAATTCTAGTGTACCACCTTTTTGCAATAAAGCTTCATATTGCACTAAAAAATTTGGATGTGTTAATCTGCGTTTTTCATGTCTCACTTTTGGCCATGGATCAGAAAAATTTAGATAAATACGATCAACTTTTATATCATCAAAAATTGCATTGATATAAGTCGCATCCATTCTCAATAAAAACAAATTTTCAAGTGGCTCAGCAATCATTTTTTCTAATGCACGATAAATCACACTATCAAATCGTTCAATCCCGATATAGTTGATTTCAGGATGCTTTTTTGCCAATGTATGGATAAATTGTCCTTTTCCCATGCCAATTTCAATATGGAGTGGTTTTTTCGAATCAAATCTTTTGGGCAATACAACATGTGTTGCATCGCTTTCTCTTCGAACATCTTTTATATCTTGAATATAGTCTTGATGTGCTTTTATTTCTTCTTTTGCACCTTTTATTTTCCGTAATCTCATATTGTTCCTTCTTTTTTTAAATATTCAATAAATGCATCCACCAAATCTGGATCATACCATGATTTCTTCAAAGAAATCAGTTCTTCAGCAGCCTCTTTTGGTGTTTTAGCTTTTTTATACCCATCTTCTCTAACCATAATATCAAAACTATCTGCAATCCTAATAACACGAGAATATAAAGGGATTTGTTCTCCCTTGATACCATGTGGATAGCCAGTACCATCAAAATTTTCATGATGATATAAAACACTCAATCCAATCATATCATTATCAATAATATTCGAAATGATTTTATAACCACTTTCAGAATGATATTGTACCATTTTTTCTTCACTAATCGTTAATAGATCTGGTTTTTGCAAAACTTTCTCACTAATGACAATTTTACCGACATCATGTAACAATCCTACTTGTTCTATTTCATCTAAGTCTCGATTTCTCTTATAACCAGCATACATCATAATTGCACGAGCATATTTCGCAACTTGCTCACGATGAGGTTTATGATAAACAGAACGTCCATCAAGTGCCGCTAAAATCGATTTAAGTGCTTTATTCTTTCTATTTCCCCGTTGTTTTAGTTTCATCCGATACATTCTATTTTCCGCTTCCCTAAAAGCATCAAAAAACGTTTGATCTTCATGAACGATACTGTAACCAATACTGACACTAAAATCAACATCATATAATGTGAT
>DFNN01000021.1 GCA_002376065.1 Caryophanales bacterium UBA3566 | reverse complement strand
ATATCCTGTGATGAAAACTGTAGAGGTATCAATGTCACGTACAGCTAAGACCATCGTTGCTAAACTAATCGGAATATATAACAAGAAACTAAAACGCATCACATCTTCAAATTTGATTTTTCTTGAAAGACCTCCAACCATTGTACTTCCACTTCGAGAAATACCTGGTAATAATGAAAAGACTTGAAAGAGCCCAATCGTGATTGCGTCTTTGGTCGAAATAACTTCTTTTGTATTTTCTGTCGATTCTTTTTGCACAAAATATAGGGCAATAGCTGTCACCAATAAAGAAAGACCAACAGATAACACATTCTTAAAAGTATCTTCAATCCAATCTTTTAATAACAACCCAACAATCCCTGCAGGAATAACCGCTAAGACCAATAAGAAACTGTAAATAAAATCTTGTTTATATTCATCTCGTCTTGTTTTAAGAAACAGTATGTCATGTTTGATTAATCGCCACAAATCATGACGAAATAAAAAGACAATTGCAAACAAACTCCCTAAATTAACGATAATTTCAAAATTTAAATCCTCAATGGACAAAGATAACAGTTCTTGAAATAAGACCAAATGACCACTAGAACTAATTGGTAAAGGTTCAGTAAACCCCTGTATAAAGCCTAAAAACAAATACTTAAGTAATAAAATAATATTCATAATGCACCACCTTACTGTATTATTATATCGTAAGTTGTTCCAAAATAAAATCAAATATGATAAAATGGTAAAGAGGTGAACAAATTGGACAATGTATTAATCTATATTATAGCTGGAGCAGTTGTGGCTGCGATCATTTTTCTTTTCTTATTTACGAAACGAAAAACACATAAAAAAATCAACGTATCAATCTTGAATGATGTATTTGATAAAAGCAATATATCATCACTTGAGTTTGTGAGAAATAAGATTGTGATGACATTTCACAATATTGAAAAAGTAGAGTTTGAAGACTTAAAAAAATACGGTGCACAAGGTATTAGTATTGTTGGTGATAAAGTAAAGTTTTATGTTTCTTCAAAAAAAGAAGAAAACCAAAAAGCATATCAAGCACTAAAAGAATACATAGAAAGGTAATGGGAATATGGAAAAAGAATTTTATATTACGAACGAACAAGGTGTACATGCTAGACCAGCAACATTGCTTGTAGGACGCGCAAATCACTACAAATGTGATATCAACATCACATTTGAAGGTAACACAGTTGATTTAAAATCCATTATGGGTGTATTAAGTTTAGGAATTTCACAAGGATCTACAATAGTGATTGAGACCGTTGGTGTTGATGAAGAAGAAGCTATGAATGGACTCACCAAAATGATCAATGAACTCAACAATCAATAAACAAACAAAAAGGCTACCTCAATGGTAGCCATTTTTTTATCTTCTTTTTCGTCCAAGTCCAATACGGTCGTTGATCTTGGTGATTTTTTTCATCGCAACTTGTATTGCTCTGTCGCGACCTTTATCTAAAATATCATCTAGTTCTTTACTATTAATTAAATCATAGTATCGTTCTTGAATTGGTTTTAACTCTCCTACAACAACTTCTGCAAGGTCATCTTTAAATTCTTTATAACCGCAACCTTGATACTGTTCTTCAAGTTCGGTAAAACTTTTTCCAGTAATCACCGAATAAATGGTCATTAAATTGCTGATACCAGCACGTTGTTCTTTATTATATACAATCGTACCAACAGAATCCGTCACAGCACTTCTAATACGTTTTCTAATGATGTTCTCATCATCAAGCAAATCAATACGTGATTTGATCAAATCATCACTTTTTGACATTTTTTGATCTGGATCTGTGAGACTTTGAATTTTCGCACCGACTTCCGCAATCAATGGTTGTGGTACAGTAAAGATATCATTGTATCGATTGTTCATTCTGATTGCGATATCTCTTGTCAATTCTAAATGTTGTTTTTGATCTATTCCTACCGGCACATATTCCGCATCATAAAGTAAAATATCTGCGGCCATCAACGTTGGGTAACTAAATAGACCAACAGTGACACTTTCTTGTTTCTTACTTTTGTCTTTGTATTGTGTCATTCGTTCTAGTTCACCGATATAACTATTGCATTGTAATAAGTAAGCGAGCTGAGAATGTGCAGGAACTTCTGATTGAATAAATAAATTTACACGATTTGGATCTAATCCACAAGCGATGTATAAAGCAGCAAGTTCTTTGATTTTTTTACGCAAGAACTGCTTTTCTTTTGGAATGGTGATCGCATGTAAATCAGCAATAAAAATAAAGAACTCATGTTCTGGCATTTGATCTTGTAATTTCACAAAGTTTTTGATGCTGCCCAAATAGGTTCCAATATTAAGTGAACCTGTTGGTTGTATTCCTGATACAATATGTTTCATAGTATTCCTCCTTTGAATATAAAAAAAGGCTCGTCCAACAAAGGACGAACCTTTAAAAGTCCGTGGTACCACCTTACTTCTAGTACAATGTACTAGCTCTAACGCGTTAACGCCGCATACGGGGTGTATTAAACCCACTCCAAGATCCATTCACACAATGCTTGTATAAGGCTCTCACCAACCCTTATTCGCTAAACCAAACTATTTGCGTTACTATTTCTTTTCATCGTATTTGATAATATGATAAACGATTTATTCGTTTAATGCAAGTTCTAATTCATCAAGAAGTTCATTTAAACGGTTGACAACTGCCATGAAAGGCTCTTTGGTGGTTAAGTCAACACCCGCTTTTTTCACTTGGTTGACAGGGTAATCATTTCCACCAGATTTTAACAATCCGACATGTTTCTCAATATTCTTTGGATCTTCTTTGACGAGTTCATATAGTTTCAATGAAGCCGCAAAACTCGTCGCGTATTGATACACATAAAATGGTGTATTGAATAAATGAGGAATGTATGACCAAACATATTCTTTTCCGTCTTCTTTTGTGATATCAATATCGTAAAACTCTTTGTATAAATCAACCATAATTTGGCTCAATGTTTCGTAGGTAATTGGTTCCCCTTTTTCGGCAAGTTCATGCGCTTTTAATTCGTAAGCCGCAAAGAGTGTTTGACGGTAAAAAGTACCAATAATATCATCAATTGATTGTTGTAAGAGTTGAATTTTATCTTCTTTTGTTGCTTTGGCATTTTTAATAAAATAATCTAATAAATTATGTTCGTTAAATGTTGACGCAATCTCTGCGACAAATATCGTATAATTTTGTGTCGCAACAGGTTGATTTTCAGCACTAAATAATGAGTGCATTGAGTGTCCTGCTTCATGTGCGACGGTAAAAACACTATTTAACGTGTCATCATAGTTGAGTAGGATGTATGGGTGTTCATTAAGTGAACTCCATGAATATGCGCCTGTTTGTTTTCCATCTGTTTCATAGACATCAACATAGCCATCAGATAATGCACTTTTGGCTTTTTGAACAAATTCGTCATCATAATCTTTGATCGAATTGAAGAACAATTCTTTTGCTTCTTCATAAGTAAACTTAGAATTCGCAGTAGCTAGTGGCATAAAACGATCATATGTATGATGTTGTTTTAGTCCTAATGCTTCCTTACGAATTTTATAATAACGTTTTACAGGATCAGTATTTTCTTTCGCAACATTGACTAAGTTATGATAAACATCGAGTGGGATATTGTTTCCAAACAAGTAACTTTCCAAAGAAGAAGCATAGTTTCTTGATTGCATTGAGGCAATATCTCTTTGTAAGACAGTATTGTATATTTGCGCATATGTGTTTTTATGTAGTTTGTATTGCTCGAATACTGCTTCAAACACTATTTTACGATCTTCTGGTTTTTCTAAGTCTGCAAGATAACTACGGTAGTTGCCACTAGTAATCTTTATTTTTTCACCATCAGATAAGGTCACTGTTTTATCTTCTTTGTCCGCAACAGCGAGTGAACCATAAAGTTCTCTACCTTTGCTCATGAGTTGAGAAAAGTTTGCCAGCAATGCTTCACTTTTTTGATCAAGAATATGTTCTTGATTGCGGAATAGTTTTTCAATCGAAAAACGATATTCTTCAAGAATTGGATCTTTGTCAATAAATCCTTCTATGACATCTTTTCCGATGCTTAATAACTCTGGTGATTCAAAAGCTGTAGCTTGGCTTAATTTGCTAAATAGATACGCAACTTTTTGCACACGAGCTGCATTTACTGTATCTTTTTTGTTTAAATCAGATGTTAAGTTTGCATATTGGTATAGCTTCACTGCACTAACCACAAGTTTTTTTTGTAATTTGTAATAATGTAAAAAATTGTCAAAATCTTTTAAGGTTCCTTCGTAATTTTTTACTTCTTCAATCATATTTTCTAATTCTTTGTATGACTCTTCCCAGTCTTTAATAGAGGGATAAAGCCTTGATAAATCCCATTTCATATGTATTCCTCCTATTCGCTTTTTATATTATATCATAATTTGAAATTAATCAAAAGAAAACGCTATCAAAACAAGAAAAAGACTTGAAAGATATATGACTTATGTTATAATGAATATACACAACACGTTATATTAAAAAAATTATAATTTAAAGAAGGTGACATGATGATACAAATATACACTACGCCAAGCTGTTCTTCTTGTAGAAAAGCGAAAAAATGGTTTGAAGAACATCGTATAGAATACCGTGAAAAAAATATATTCAACATCAAGTTGACTCGTGACGATATCGTAATGATGCTCAAAAATACTGAAAGTGGATTTGATGATATCATCTCAACCCGTAGTAAAGTATTCCAAGAAAACAATTTAGATTTAGACGAAATGACAATGAGTGAGTTGACAAACTTTATCATTGAAAATCCTAGTGTATTAAGAAGACCTATTATCATTGAAGATGAAAAAATGCAAGTTGGGTATAATGAAGACGAAATCCGTACATTTATCCCAAAACGTTTACGCGAAATTATCATGTGTACTACCTGTGATAAAGGGGAAGACTGTGATTATGTAAATGCATTAAATATTTATTTCAATGAGTTAAAAGAAAAAGAACAAGCACACAACTAATATACTTTAGAGGATTTGTCTTTTGACAGGTCCTTTTTATTGAAGTTCATATATAGTTCACAAAGAACTGATAAAATGATATCAAGTAAAAAAAAATAAAGAGGTGAAACAATGATAACTATGTATATTACATCGGGTTGTTCATCTTGTAGAAAAGCAAAGAAATGGTTTGAAAAATACCATATCAAATTCAAAGAAAAAAACATCTTTGCGATGCGTTTAACACGTGAAGAAATTTTTGAGATTTTGAAGCACACGGAAAACGGATTTGAGGACATCATTTCAGACAGAAGCAAAATTGTGAAAGAGAGTACTGTCGATTTTGATGCGATGTCAATCAATGAACTTGCTGATTACATTATTGATCATCCAACGATGTTAAGACGCCCAATCATTATTGAGGGTAAAAAATTATTGGTTGGATACAACGAAGATGAAATTCGTATGTTCTTTCCAAAAGAACTACGTAAAATGATTATGGAAAGTAATGTCGATCAAACTGATGAAATGCGCTTTGTTTATGCTCTTGATCAATATCTCGAACAAAACAAGAAAAGCAAAAAGTTACATTTGCAAGGAAACTAAGAATAGATGGAGAAATCCATCTATTTTTGTTATAATAGGGGTAACTTAAGGAGGGTGATTGCTTATGTATAAACAGGATATATTAAAACAATGGAAGATTATATTCTTATCCTCGTTGTTCTTTTATCTTGGTGTTTTAATATTTGGATTATTGCCAATGTACTTATTTGATGATATTCTTTGGGAACGAAATTTCTTTTTGATTGCACTAGGTTTGATCATTGGTGGAACCATTTTTATTAGTCTATTGGTGATGTTGATGATGATTCTTTTATCGGCTTGGCCGAAGATTAGAAAGATTGATTACCTATATATTTTGGTGATATTACTGTCACTTACAAGTATTGAAATTGGGTTTTCAGAAGAAGAGTTGTTTTCTTATGATATAGCGTCAATTATTTTTATTATAATCGCTGTTGTTGTGATTGGATTGCAATTGGTCACGCGATTGATGATTAAGAAGACAAGTGAACTTACATATCAAAAACTATGGCAAAAAGGTATAGCTTCTTTATCAAATGTGAATCATAGTCTAAAACCAAAGATCACCAAAATCATGATGACTGTACTTGTGGTGATGGTCTTTGTGGTATTGAACGACTTTAGTAATGTTAGTGATAGAATTGTCACGTTTTTGGTTATTTTTGCCCTCGGTTTTTATGTGATAAAGTTATATCATGAGTGTTTTGCATTAGCAAAAAAACAAAAGATTTTCGATGTAACATTTTTTGTTCTTACATATATAGGAGTACTAATCTTATTGGTAGTTTATAGTGATTTCTTTAGGGTTCATTCAGTCTTAAAGGCATTGCTTATTTTGTTGCCATTTGGACCGTATTTGTGGATCACAGTTCCTTATTTTTATTCAATTTATTGGTTAGAAAAAAATCGGAATATGAAGCAGTAGGAGGTTTTTATGAAAAACTTTTGGATAAAACAATCAAGACAAGTATATTTCATACCTAGTATTTTTACATTCAGTTTTGCATTGTTAGCATTTATCTTAATTTGGATTGAAGAATCACTAGATTTATCTACGTTTCCTGATTTCTTTTTGACAAATGCATCATTCGCAAAAGATTTTTATACCTTGATGATTGGAAGTCTATTAACAATCGTCACCATTACATTTTCTACAATGATGGTTGTCTTAACAATTTATGGCGCACAATTCTCTCCAAGAACACTTCAAGACTTCTTATCAAAGAAAGTGACTTTAAGAATATTGGGATACTTTCTTGGAACACTGATGTATGCTATATTAGGATATTTTTTCTTAATGAACAATCAAAACACGATTTCCTTTATTTCACCTGCGATTGGAATTGGTTTATTTGTCGGTAGTATTTTACTCTTTGCGTATTTTATCCATTATGTATCTAAGTCTGTACAAATCAATTTATACATCCAAACATTGGTCAAAGAAACCGTTGAGAAAATAGAAACACGTGAAAAAGAAATTGCTGAAAATCCTGAAGTCACCTATAAGACGAAAGAAGAACTTGAAGATTTGTTCAAGAAAGATCATATAGATCTCAAAGCAGATCATTCAGGATACATTCAACATTATTCGCAAAATAAAATGTTTCAATTTGCCAAAGACAACCAATGTTTAATTCGGACAGTCAAAGGTGTCGGAGAACACGTCTTTGAAGAAGAGATTGTCTTAGAATTATATGGTCAGAAAACACTAACGGAAGATGAAAGAAAAGCGATTCATGAAATGATGTTGATTGATGATGAAATCAACTTATACAAAGATTTAGGCGCAGGCTCAAGAAAACTAGTAGAGATTGCATTACGTGCATTATCACCAGGAATTAATGATCCAGCAACTGCGACTTTTTGTATTGAGCAAACAGGGTATTTATTAGAAAAAATCACCAATTTGCTACAACCAATTGTCTACATCGAAAAAGAAGAAATTCGCTTGGTCTCACAAAAAGAACACTTTACAAGAATTTTGTATGATCATTTCTCACAACTAAAAGTATATGGTTTTAATGATATGTCGATAGTTCGTTCAACATTATCAGCAATGATCAGAATTGCGAAAAAGACGACATATATTCAGCAAGATGAGGTATGGAATTTCACAGAATATTTGGTCAGTGATTTAGAGATGAAAAAGATGCATCAATACGATTATGAATACATCATTTCAAAACTTTACGCGGTGGCAAGATTAACAGGACATTTAGAAGATTTTAAGAAAAGTTATTCTTATGGACCACTCAAACAAAGTGATAGTAAAAACAAAGATAAAGATGCAGAAGATGACCTAGAATAAAGATAAATAGGTTAAAATTAATTTAAGAAAACGCTTTTAGTATTAGTGATATTGGTTGTAATTTATCTAGAAAACATATATAATGAACTTGATATTAAAAATATATAGGAGGAATTAAAAAATGGCTATTAAAGTTGCTATTAATGGATTTGGACGCATTGGACGTTTAGCATTTCGTTTGATGAATGAAAATCCCGATTTTGAAATCGTTGCATTAAACGATTTAACAGATGCAGAAACACTTGCTTACTTATTGAAATATGATACGGCACAAGGTCGCTACAAATCAGATAGTGTATCAGTTGATGGAGATTCAATCGTTGTTGATGGAAAACCTATCAAAGTATACGCTCAAAAAGATCCTGAAGATTTACCTTGGGGAGATTTAGGTGTTGAAGTAGTTCTTGAATGTACTGGATTCTTTACATCAAAAGACAAGGCACAAAAACACATCAAAGCTGGGGCGAAAAAAGTCGTCATCAGTGCACCTGCAAAAGGTGATTTAAAAACTGTTGTTTACAATGTAAACCATGACATTTTAGATGGTTCAGAAGAAATCGTAAGTGGTGCTTCTTGTACAACAAACTGTTTAGCACCAGTCGCAAAAGTATTAGATGATAGTTTTGGTATTGTTAAAGGATTCATGACAACTGTTCATGCATACACTAATGACCAAAATACATTAGATGCTCCACATGCTAAAGGAATTTATGCAAGACGTGGACGCGCAGCTGCAGGAAACATCGTACCTACAAGTACAGGAGCAGCAGCGGCTGTTGGACTAGTTCTTCCAAACCTTAAAGGAAAATTAGATGGTATGGCTTTACGTGTTCCTACAATTACAGGATCATGTGTTGACTTAGTAGTAGAATTGAAAAGAAATGTAACAGTTGAAGAAGTGAACGCAGCGATGAAAGCCGCAGCGAATGAGTCACTTGGATATACTGAAGATCCAATCGTTTCTAGTGATACAATTGGTATGTTGTATGGTTCTTTATTCGACGGAAACATGACAAATGTTATCGAAGTTGACGGAAAACAAATGGTGAAAATTTTAACTTGGTATGACAATGAAATGAGCTATACTGCTCAAATGGTTCGTACAATTCAACATTTGGCAAACGATTTAAAATAATTTTACATATACCCAATATACGATTTATCGTATATTGGGTTTTTTTTATCGATTTGTTTGATATAATATAGTTAACTCAATGAAGGGAGCACACTAATGAATATATATGAACAAAGAAGAAAAAAATATTATGAGGAAATAGATGGTGACTCAGTCACGTTGCTATTTTCTGGTGAAGTAAAACATAAAACCAACGATCAATTCTTTCCATTTTGTGTGAATCGAAATTTTTATTACTTAACAGGGATTGATGAACCAAATGTGATCCTTATGATGATTAAAAAAAGCAAAGAGGAAACACAAACAAAATTGTTTATGAGAGAAACAACAGAGTTTGTCCGTCAGTGGTTAGGTGCTTATATTTCGAAAGAGGATGCGAGTACGTTATCAAATATTGCTGAATCGGACATTCACTTTGAATCTAACTTTAAAGATATGGTGAAAGGTATGATGCAATATGGAAGAAGTAGATTGATCACGACTCCTTCCAAACTATACTTGGATTTATATCAACCTAGTTTAACATTAAAACCAATAGGTGAAGAAACATTTGAAGAAATCATCAATACGTACAAACAACTAAAGATCAAAGATGCCAATAAATATCTTTCCTTTTTGCGTATGTTTAAAGATGAGGCAGAAGTAGAGATTATAAAAACCGCAATCAACCGAACAAAACAAGGGTTAAATGCGATTTTAAAAGAATTAAAACATTCTGAAAATGAACAAGATTTGGCAAGTCTTTTCTTGCGTGAGACAACGATGCAAGGAAGCAAAGATTTGGCCTTTTCGACGATTGCCGCAAGTGGCGAAAATGCGACTATTTTACATTATGAACAGAACAACAAACCAATCCAAAAAGATGGGGTGATTCTATTTGATTTAGGCGCAAGCGCAGGAAACTATAGTTCTGATATTTCTAGAACGTATCCAGCGAGTGGAACTTTCACAAAAAGACAAAAAGAACTTTATGAGATTGTCTTAGATGTAAACAAAAAAGCAATTGAGTACGCAAAAGTAGGAACTACATGGGTACAATTAAATAAGTTTGCCAAAGACTTACTTGCCAAACATTGCAAGAAAATAGGGTTGATCAACGATGAAAGTGAAATCAGTAAATATTACTACCATTCAATTGGTCATTTTATGGGATTAGATACCCATGATGTCGGACAATATGAACTTCCTTTTAAAGAAGGAATGATCATCACTATTGAACCTGGTTTATACATCAAAGAAGAAGGAATTGGTATTCGTATTGAAGATGATATCTTAATCACAAAAGAAGGTCCAGTGAACCTTAGTAAAGACATCATCAAAGAAGTAGAAGATATAGAACATGCACTCAAGTAGTGTATGTTTTTTATAACGTAAAAAAATATCGTCATATTTGGTACAAAACACTTGATAAAAATCCAGTTTGTGGTACTATCTTCAAGGCGAGGAGTGATCAAATGATTACAGTATCACAATTGGATTTGGTTTTCTCAGATAAGAAATTATTTGAGGATGTCAATATAAAATTTCTACCAGGGAACTGTTATGGCGTAATTGGCGCGAATGGTTCAGGTAAATCAACGTTTTTAAAAGTACTAGCAGGAGAAAAAGAGTCTTCTCGAGGTTCTATTTTTATTGATAAAGGAAATAGAATGGCAGTCTTAAAACAAGATCATAATGAATACAATGAATATACCGCAATAGAAACAGTGATTATGGGACATAAAGAATTGTTTCAAATCATTCAAGCAAAGGAAGCCTTATACGCTAAGGCTGATTTTTCTGATGAAGATGGTATGAAACTTGGTGAACTAGAACATCGTTTTAGTGAACTGAATGGATGGGACGCTGAATTTGATGTCGAGAAATTACTGAATGGACTTCAAGTAGACGCTAGTAATTTTCAGAAAAAAATGGAAGATATCCTTCCAAAAGATAAAGTGAAAATATTGCTTGCACAAGCTTTGTTTGGTTCACCAGATATCTTATTATTAGATGAGCCAACAAACCACCTAGATTTTCATGCGAAACAATGGTTGAAAGAATTTTTATTAAATTTTGATAAAACAGTCATTACTGTTTCCCATGATCGACACTTTTTAAATGCTGTATGTACACATATGGTTGATATAGATTATTATCAAGCGAGATTGTATCCTGGTAATTACGATTTTTGGTTAGAGTCTTCACAGTTAATGCGAAAACTTATGCAAGATAGAAATAAGAAAAAAGAGCAAAGAATAGAAGAATTAAAAGCATTTGTCGCACGCTTTAGTGCCAATGCATCAAAATCTTCGCAAGCAACATCACGTAAAAAATCGTTAGAAAAAATCAATCTAGAAGAAATTGTACCGTCTTCAAGAATGTACCCTTTTGTTGGATTTGATATCGCAAGACCACTTGGAAAAGATGTTGTAGCGGTTGAAAATTTAACTGCTTCGTTAGATGGAAACATCATGTTTGAAGATTTATCATTCTCACTTCATACAGGAGACAAAGTATCTATTTTAGGTGACAATGACTTAGCGAAAACAGTATTGTTAAGAGTATTGGCTGGGGAACATGAAGCAGACTCTGGAACAATCAAATGGGGACAAACAGCAGAAGTAGCTTATATGCCCGCTGATAACAACAAATACTTTAAAGACAATAATTTAAACTTGATTGAATGGTTACAACCTTATAGTAAAGATCCTGCTGAATCATATATCAGAGGATTCTTAGGTAGAATGTTGTTTAGTGGTGATCAACCATTAAAAAAAGTGAAGTACTTAAGTGGTGGAGAAAAAATGCGCTGTATGTTTTCAAAACTAATGTTGAGTGAAGCAAATACATTGTTGATTGATCAACCAACAAACCATTTAGACTTGGAATCAATTCAATCAGTTAATAAAGGGCTGCAAGAATATAAAGGTGCGTTGATTATCACCTCACATGATCATAATTTGATCAACACCATTTGTAACAAACAAATTGTGTTAAAACAAAAAGGATCTTATGAGTTTAATGGTACGTTAGATCATTATCTTGAACGCTCATAAATAGATTAAAAAAATAAACCCCACAATTTAGAGCTAAATTGTGGGGTTTTCTTATAAATCAAAGAATTGTTGTTGATAAGATAATTGTTGGTATCGTTCTTCAATTTGTCTAACAAGCTCATTAAAATGCAAATCATCAAACATATCATCAACTTTTAAGTATAGAATTTTTTGTTTAGGGACATTGTATTTATTGAAAATAAAAGATAATACCTCAGAATAATTCTTATAGTGAAATTTTAAGTAATCATATTGCCCTTTTTCGAGCACTCTTGATCTTTTTTTGACATTAGAAAATAAACTATCTTCATCCCGTACAAGTACGATGTGGATATCCAAATCTGGTAATAATTTCATATGAGCATCAGCGATTTTATATGTTAAATCTACTTCTTCATCATTCATGATTTTTTCTTTTTTGAGCAACTCTGTAAACACCAAGTTTGAGTACATCGTTGAATCACAAATCAAAAATGGTTCATCTTTTGTTTCCCACATCGATAAAAACAATTCACCATAAAATGCGTTTTGACTAATCAATGCAAATTGTTCTTTATTCGCATAAAAAAGTGGTAAAAATGGACTACTCTCTACAGGTTCTTTTACAAGTGGTACGTGATAATAAGTCGCTAGTAGATGTGCTAGTGTAGATTTTCCACTTCCAATGGGACCAATAATTCCAATTCTCATATTTTCACCTCGATAAATTATGTTATTTGATTATACCATTGTTTCACTAAATTAGTCAAAAGGTTATCAAGATATTCATCAATTAGTGTGTATGAAAAAATATTTTTATTTTTTAAAATTAAGTATTGTGTGCAACACACTACTGTGTTACAATAGTGTTAGGAGTTGATGATATGAATGCACAATTTAAACGTGGAATCGTCGAGTTATGTGTGTTATCAGAACTAGCAAGTGAAGATATGTATGGATATATGATCATTAACAATATATCTAAACACCTTGATGTGAATGAAAATACAATCTATCCAATCATGAGACGGTTAACCAAAGAAGGATATTTTACAACATACTTTCAAGAATCAAACGCAGGAGCACCACGTAAATACTATAAGATAACGAAAAAAGGTTTTGACTATTATTTAGAATTAAGAGACGCATGGGACCACTTTATTGGTGGCGTGTATGAAATCTTAAACAAAGGAGGAAAGAAACATGAAGACATTCTTAGAAAATTTAAAGAAAGAACTTGAGAAAAGACATTTTACGAAAGAAGACATTGAAGAAATTTTAGAAGATCATCAAGAGATGATCGAAGAAGCAAAAAATGATGGTTTAAGTGATGATGATTTAATTGAGAAATTTGGTGAACCAAGCAAACTTGCTGAAGACTTGGTTGGTAGTAAATCTTCTAATGAAGAGACAGAAGAAGTAAATACGGATGATTATAAATTATTACAATCTTTTCCTGTTTTAGAAAACAACGTTGATGTCATTATTTCTTTGACCAGTGATGATGTTGAATGTGTCGCACACGATGAAGAAACAATTGAGGTATTTTACAAGAAGGTTAAAAACATCAATGATTATAAACTCAACTTTGATGGGAAAGTATTTTCTTTAGAAGAAAAAAAGAAAATTGGATTATTTGGTTTCAAAATGGGTTCTGGTCAGTTTATTGTCAAAGTACCAAAAGAGTTAAATCCTAATAACCTTTCTATTAAGATTGTGAGTGGAGAAGTTGCCTTAGTGCAAGTGAATGCCAAAGATGTTAGTTTAAGAGCTGTGAGTGGGAATTTGGTTGTACGTCAAGGTCAGTATGCTTCTTTAGATATGTCGATTGTGAGTGGGGATGCAAAAGTAAACAATGTTGATATTAGTAAAGACGCATCAATCAATTCAGTAAGTGGTGATATCACACTCAGTGAAGTTACAGCGAAAAACTTTTTTGTGAAAACGGTGAGTGGTGATTGTAAGGGAAGAGAGTTTTATCCTGAAAATGTACGATTGAAATCAATTAGTGGTGACATGAAGATTACGAATAGTGATCAATCACGAATCGTGAATATCATCAGTAAAAAAACATTGAGTGGAGAGATTCGTATCAATTAGTTGGTATAACACAAGACCTTTTTCAAACGAAAAAGGTCTTTTTTCTATTCTATTTTACTCATCATCTATACATATGCTGTACATAAGGAAATATATCTAGTATATTAGTATTAAGAAGAACAATATCCATATGAGATTTTAGATGAAAAAGGGGGCGATTTTATGCACGTTTTTATCACCGGTGGTACTAGAGGGATTGGACTCGGTTTGGTGAAAGAATTTTTAAAGTTAGATCATCAAGTATCATATACTGGTACTTCACAAAAGAGTATTGATGAACATAAGAATTCGTTAACAGGATCATATCTATCTCTTGTATGTGATGTGAGAAGTAAAGAACAAATTGAAGAGGTAAAAGAAAAAGCAATCAAAGAGTTTGGTGATATTGATCTGTGGATCAATAATGCTGGAGTGAATCAAGATAGTTTGGATGTATCTGATTTATCTGAAAAAGAAATCAAGCGAGTGGTTGATGTCAACATCACTGGGATGATACTTGGAACAAGTGTTGCCCTATCACAAATGAAACAGCAAAATCACGGGGTTGTTTACAATATGGAAGGTCTTGGTAGTAACAACATGAAAATCGCTAAGACACTTATCTACGGTAGTTCTAAAAGGTTGTTAACCTATTTTTCTATTGGCTGCAATAAAGAGTTAAAAGAATACAAAGATATCTTTGTTGGAACGATGCAGCCAGGGATGGTCTTTACGGATTTGTTGTTGAGCAATATGACAGAAGATGGGATGAAAATCGCAAGGATACTCGGTAGTGAAGTAAAGGAAGTAACACCATACTTAGTAAAGAAAGCAATTGCTGGTAAAAAGCGAATCAAATATTTAAGTACTTCAAGAGCGCTTTGGAGATTTTTGACTAGATCGTTTAAGAAACATCATAAATACTAGATCATGGACAAGTACGGATTGTACTTGTCCATTTGTTTTGCTATATAAAAACTTATTTGTAATTTAAAAGTATGTTCTATATAATAAATTTATACAGTTTTTAACTTTATTACTTATTATTAGGGAGGAAAATGATGAAAAAAACTGGGGTTTTGGTGTTTATCTTACTTTTTATGCTTATCGGATGTGAACCTTCTATGACACCTAGTGATGACAATAATAATGATCAAGAAATCATTGATGAAAAAGATGATCAAGAAGATGATGATTCTGATGATCAAGAAGAAATCAAGAGTTATGTAGAGATTATTTTTCAAACAAATGGAGGATCTACAGTGAATTCATTATCGGTAGAAGAAGGAGATAGCGTAGTTCTTCCAAATGATCCGACTAGAGATGGGTATTTGTTTGATGGATGGTATATTGATAATGGTTTTACAAGTTCTTTTGATGAGGGTACTACAGTATCTTCAAATATAACCTTATATGCAAAGTGGATTGTAGAAGAGGATCCTGTTTTTGATGTGATATTTGAGACAAATGGTGGAAGTGTGATTGCGAGAAAAACTGTTGAAGAAGGGGATAGCGTAGTTCTTCCTAACGATCCAACGAGAGATGGGTATTTGTTTGAAGGTTGGTATATCAATAGTAGTTTATCAACTCCTTTTGATGCGACGAATGCAATTACTTCTGAGGTGACTTTATATGCAAAATGGATTGCGTATGAAGATGCTGTATATCATGTCACTTTTGCTGATACAGGTGATGTATATATTGAGCCGGTTGTTCAGTTAAAAGGACAATCAATTGGCGAAGTTGAGATGCCGATAAAACGTGGATATTTGTTTGAAGGCTGGTATTTAGATGAAACTTATCAAAGGTTGTTTGATGCACAGCAAGTGCATACAGAAGATGTTACACTGTATGCCAAATGGGTTGATGATCCTTTAACTGTGAAGGTGACTTTTGAGACGAATGGTGGTTCATTGATTGATCCTCTGTATGTAGATGTAAATTCAAAAGTTCCCTTACCTTACTCAACCTTAAAAGCTGGACATGTTTTTTTGAAATGGACTTATGACCCTGAATTTAATCATACAACGTTCACCAATTTTATTGCGACAGAAGATGTCACGCTTTATGCAGAGTGGTATGAGCAACCAAGTGTTGTCTATATTTTCTTTGATTCAAATGGTGGTTCAGTGGTCTATCCTTATCAAAAAAGACCAGGACAACAAATAAGTACGCCTTATCCTCCTTCAAAACCAGGGTATGATTTTGTTGGTTGGTTTGAAGATGAGGAATTCACGAGAAGATATTATTTTAATGCGATGGGGAACAATGATATAACACTTTATGCGAAATGGCAAAAAGTTGCATTGCAAGAAGATGAAATTGTTGGTGATGTTGAGGACGTATTAACAGGCTGGGATTTTGTTTGTATTGATCATGTTTGTGAGCTCGAGATTTCCACTGGATTCCGTTATGTGTTTGATTTTAATAGTAATAAGTTTTCTCATATCAAACATACTGTAGAAGAAAATGAATCAGGTTATCGATATTATGATAGTGTAATTTCCTTTGATCAGCATTGGAATGTAGAATATAGTTATGAAGTAACAGAAGACTTTGGTATGTATTTTGAAACAACCTTGAAGTTATCAGGTAATTATCTCAATGAAGAGTATACTGTAGATTTATTTAACTCTTCTATACAAAGTGAAGAAGCACGTAAAGAAGCTGCGCTTGAAACGATTGAATATTTTGCTGCTTTTGTGAAGCGTGTCTTAGAAGCAGCGAATCTTGATTTAATTGATTTAGAGTAATCGTTATGATGAGGAGAATATGATGAATATAAGTAAGGTAACTATTAATCAACATGTTGGTGTATCATTAACATGTTATGTACAAGATGTTTCTCAAGAGATGAGCAATATGAGTAAACGACCTGCGATGTTGATTTTTCCTGGTGGAGGATATCAATTTTGTAGTGATAGAGAGGCAGAACCAATTGCCCTTTCTTATCTTGCGAAAGGGTATAATGCATTTGTCTTAAGATATTCAGTCAAAGAGCATGCTGTATTTCCAAGACCATTAATTGATGCAGAAGATGCACTAAGTTATCTTAAAGATAACGCTCATGCATTGCACATTAATCCTGATAAAATAGCGGTCATTGGCTTTAGCGCAGGAGGACATTTAGCAACCACCTTAGCGACAGAAGGTAAAGTTAGACCTAATGCGGTCGTTTTAGGATATCCTGCTTTGATTAGACACGAGAAGTACTGGAATTTTCCAACACCAAAAGTAGATCAACAAACACCAGAGATGTTTGTTTTCCATACATTTGAAGATGATTTGGTGCCTTTATCACATCCGCTATATATCGTAGAAGAATTAAGCAAAGCAAATATACCAGTAGAATTTCATTTGTTTAAGTCAGGTGTCCATGGGTTATCTTTGGGAAACAAGATTGTATCAAATGGCTTAGATAAAATGATTGAAGACGATGTTCAAGTATGGTTTGATCTGTCTTGTCGTTGGCTAGATAAAGTACTTGATTTATAAAAGTAGCTTGCATAAATCGTAAAAGGGAGGGATATTGATGACCAATGAAGAGGGTTATTTATATGAAACAGAGATAACAGATTTAGAAGAAAAATTAAGTAAGTTTAAATACAGAAGACTCATCGCTATATTAATCTATTTTATTGGATTGCTCGCAACACCAAGGGTGAGTGATGGTTTGATTGTATTGACACCTGTGATGGTGATTGTAATGGCGATATCTTTTTTTGATGAGTCAAAGAAAAAAGACAAACTGAATTATTACAAGAATATAAGAAATAATGAATTGAAAAAACAAGAAAACAGAATGATATATTAATTAGAAAAAGGGAAGAGGAAAGCTATGAAGATACTTAAAGCACTATTACCAATAGTTGTGATTATACTCATCAGAATACTTGTCCAACCTACCTTTAATCATCATGAGTTTGAAAAGACTGTTTTCACTGGACTTTTACTTGTCCAAATAACATTTTTCTCTGTTGTTCTATTTGGACTCATATATTTTTGGAAAAATAGGGTACTGAGAATTTCTTTCATCATTTTAAGTGTGTTTGTACTAATAAATATCATTGTCGGATATGGTCCATTATTTTTTAGTTCTTTCGATATTCCTTATCATTTCACCATTATCCGCAGTAATTTTTCATT
>DFNN01000088.1:1405-10789 GCA_002376065.1 Caryophanales bacterium UBA3566 | reverse complement strand
TACTCACGTGTATAAATACCCATCAAATGATCATAGGCAATTTTCGCAACAAGTTCTTGATGTTGCTTATAAAAACTTTCTTGGAAAGTTTGATCAGTAAATGCTTCTACCGCACCAACTACTTCGCCATTTTCAATAATCGGAATTGTGCGTACTTTTACTTGCACACGATGACCCTCTTTATGATGCAAAAACACCTCTGCATCATTGATTTTATTGCTTTTCAATGTTCTATGTAATGGACAACCACCAAAACATAGTTTTTTCCCGCGTTCATCAATATGACGCAAAATATTGTTGTAACAATATTGCCCTTCTACTTCACTTTTTTGATAACCACTGATGCGCTCTGCACCTTCATTCCAAAAGGTAATCTTACGATTACTATCTACAACATAAACGCCTTCGTGTAAGTTCGGTAACAAGTCGTAGACACGTGAAGGAATCATGATTCTTTCGCCTCATAAAAGATTTCTTTTGCGAGCGCTTCATCAACCTTAATGACATTTCCTACAGGTCCTAATAAAAGTGTTTCTTTGACCAAATAATCAATCTTTTCATCACTCAAATGAATACCTTCTTCTTCAAAAGAAGTTGATGCTTTAAATGAACGGAATAATGATCGTAATTCTTCTATCGCCCCAGCTGGATTCGAATTTCCAAACAACTCGCGTCCGAGTAATGATAATTTCGGAACCATAACTTCTGGATTATGCTTTAAAGCAACTTTCATCCAAGCAGGAAACAATATAGCGAGTGCATATGCATGTGTTGTTCCATATTCTTTGGTGACTGGATAACTCAAACGGTGGGTTGCCCAATCTTGCACCTTATCGACTCCTAAAATCCAGTTCCACGCAAGTGTCGATGCCCATGACAGATTTGCACGCACCTGATAATCATCGTGTCCACTTAAAATACGACGAGTATTTTCAATCACACTTTTGACAACACCCAAACTCATATAATCAGATGTATCTGTTCTGAGTGAAGGAGAAAAATATTGCTCAAAAATATGCATCATCATATCAATACTACCAGCAAATGTATGATGCTCATCAACATGCAAAGTATAACTAGGATCTATAATCGCAAAAGCAGGACGTGATATATCATATTTCACTGATAGTTTTTGCCCAGTCTCATCATTTGAGATGACACTGTTTCCGTTTGTCTCACTACCTGTTGCCGCAAGGGTAATGACGACACCGATAGGCAAAGACTTCATACTATCTGCTTTTCTCAAATAAATATCCCAAACATCACCCTCATAATATACACCAAAGGCAATTGCTTTCGCACAGTCAATCACACTTCCACCACCCGCAGCCAAAACAAAATCAATTTCTTCTGCTTTACAAGTGTTGATTCCATTTCTCACACTACGAACATCTGGATTATGACGCACATTGCTTTCTTCGAACACATCGATCTCTAAATCAGATGTCATTTTTATTATTTCATCATAAATACCAAGCTTTTTAATCGAAGACTGCCCATACACCAACAACATCTTTTTCACACCAAGTTTTGGCAACTCTTCTTTCAATGCTTGAATTTGATCTTGTCCAAAAATGATTCTTGTTTTCGGATCATATACAAAATTATCCATCTTATCACTCCTCGTATAACATTATAACACGGGAGAAAACGATATGTAAGTGAAAAAAAGTACAACAATCAAGATTTTATCATCTCGTTTGTTGTACTTTTTGTTTCATCATCTAAATATCAACACGTTACTTTCCTAGTTGATAAAGTTTCACACTTACATCAATACTAAGAAGAAGTTCATCTATTTCAGCCAATTTTTCTTTCCCTTTTATAGAACTCGTCCAATAATGTGGTGTCATCAAAAACAAGTTATCCAATGATTTTTTATCAAAGATCATTGACTCTTTTACACTTGTTTCATTTACCAATTTAAAGGCATCGTCCTCTATATCATTACGCAATTCATCTTTATCATGGATATCCTCATAAATAATTTCTTTTAACTCAATCAAGTGATCCTTGTTCGCTGAAACCACAATAATATATCCATGAGTGTTTAATACCCGCTTCACTTCAGTAATATAAACTGGGCTAAAGATGTTCATGATGAGATCAACTGACTGATCCATCAGGGGCAATGATTTATTAGATGCGACATAATACGCTACAGAAGCGTTCTTTTTTGCAGCAATTTTTAAAGCATCTTTGGAAATATCAATCCCGATAACATTTGTATGAAACGCTTCTTGCACAAATGCTGTATAATATCCAATTCCACATCCGATGTCGACAATCTGTTCCTTAGAAAGACACTTCATCATCAATACAATCGTCTTCGCAACAGTCTGATAATATCCTTTTGTTTGAACATATTCACGCGCCAACAACATATCTTTAGCATCACCATGAATCTTACTACTTTGGTTCAACAACAAATTTGTATATCCCTCTTTTGCGATGTCAAAGGAATGATTCTTTTGACATCGATAAAACGCTTGATATTGTTTAAGTAATTCACCACATACAGGGCATTTCACAATATCCACCTAATCACCTCTCTTACTTTTACTTACACCAAAGATTTCACAAAAACCTGGCATGGATTATGTTCATCCCACAAAGTATCAAATACTTCTAACTCATAAAAACCCATTGCTTGATAAAACATATTTGTCTTATCATAACTTTCATAGATTCCTTGCTTCACTGTTTTAACTTGGATGAATTTATAGCCACGTTCTATCGCATATTGTTCCATCGCATTGTATAAGTCTTGACCAAATCCTTTTTGGTGATGTTCTTTAAGAACACCCATACAATAGAGTTCACAAGCATACTTACTTGTCTCTTTTGCGGTAATAAAGCCAACAGGTTGGTCATTCATATAAGCGGCAAAAAAAGGAAGGTCACCACTCTTATTGATATAATCATTTCTATATTCTTCAATCTCAAACCATTCTATTAAATTAGTTAAGACAATGTTCGCAATGTTTCTCTTTTGCTCTTTATTTTGTATTTCTTTGATCATCTTAATCCCCCTTTCAACAAAAACATTATATCACAAAAACTACGTTACCTAATAATAAAAAAAGCACGGCCAGCAAGCTTATCGTAAGCCACTTTGTCGCACTCTTTATTTCAATATGGTACCAGTAGTCGGAGTCGAACCGACACGGCCGTGAAGCCACAGGATTTTGAATCCAGCGCGTCTACCAATTCCGCCATACTGGCACAGCAATACTATTATACAATATTTTTTCATTTTTGAAACACTTTTTTTTGATTTTTTTAAACTTTTTTTTCTTCCATCTACATCCAAGTTTTTTCATCAAAATGATATCTCAAAAATATCCCAATATTTTAGATAATAATTTGTTCGCCAGCGCTTAAACTCGCAAGTTTTTTACCCATTGATTGCTCTAGTACATTAAATGCTTCTTCTCCAGTACAATGACATGCATAATAGGTGTTCGTCTTTGCTGCTTGCATTTTTTTTCCTAAATGTTGTAAATACGCTGTCTCAATATCATTTGCTTGATGATAATGAGAAAAATGAAACCCACCAATCACACTATGAACAGCTTGATGAAGTTTTCTTTCTATCTCGTCAATGATGTGTTCAATTCCTTTATGAGAACAACCTGTGAACAATACTTGATGATGATGTTCTTGAACCACTAGATACAGTTCATGGTTAAAGATTTCTTTTTTGATCATTCCTTTTTCTTCGTAATACAAATGTTCATCTCGAATGACACTCGGTTGATAATCAATATCCGTGAATAGTTGAATTGAATCATTCAGTCTCATATCTTGATCAATCAACTGTATTCTACGCATACTTTCTGGTTGATTGATACCAATAAATAATGTTTTTTCATCCTTCATCTTTAGATGTTTTTCAAATGCATGTTTCGATAAATAGACACTCGCTTTTTGATTCAGGTTTAAAAAATCATTTAGTCCTCCACCATGATCATAATGTCCATGAGAAATCACCGCAATATCAACCAATGATAGATCAATCCCAAGCATTTCCGCGTTTTTAATGAATGCATCATCTTGCCCTGTATCAAACAGCATTTTATGGCTACTTGTTTCTATATATAGTGACAATCCATGTTGTGCATGAAATGCATCATCAATACTTTTATTTTCAATCAACGCAGTTACCTTCATCAAATCACCTCACCTAAATCATAACACGTTCGATTCATGAGATAAACAAAAAGTCCAAAAATGGACTCTTTGTTTATCTCATACGATGTAAGAATTGTGCAATCCTTACGTTATTTGCATCATTGAAAACTTCCTCTACACTTCCATCAAGGGCAATTCGACCTTGATCCATAAATAATATTCGATCACTGACCTCTTTGGCAAAATCCATTTCATGTGTCACTACAATACATGTTAAATCTTCATTCATAATTTGTTTCATCACATCAAGTACTTCACCAACCATCTCAGGGTCAAGTGAACTTGTTGGTTCATCAAATAATAAAATATCTGGATCCATTGACAGCATTCTCGCAATCGCTACACGTTGCTTTTGTCCACCAGATAACTGACTAGCATTACGGTTCGCAAATGCGGCCATCCCAACTTTTTTCAAATACAAAAGCGCATGTTCTTTTGCTTCAATCGGTGTTCTTTTTAACACTTTGATTTGCCCGATGGTACAGTTTTCTAATACACTCATATTGTTGAACAAGTGAAATGATTGAAACACCATCCCTATTTTTGTCCTAAGATGATTTAAATCACTTGCTTTTTTTGTGATGTCTTCATCATAAAAAAACACCGAACCACTTTCAATTTCTTCTAATTGATTCAACGTTCTTAAAAACGTACTTTTCCCACTTCCACTAGGTCCAATGATACTCGTAACAGTTCCAGCCTCAAATCCAACACTGATGTCATGTAACACAGTGACACCATCAAATGATTTTACAATCTGATTTGTTCTTAAAATCGTCATTTAGTTCACCTCAATTGGAATGGATTGACTCATAGGTAAATGGACTTCTTTATGATTGACTTTTTTGACAATAAATGACAATAACCTTGTCATGATAATCACGATTACTAAATAGACGAGCGCTACAAGCACAAATGCCTCAGTATAACGATAATACGTTCCCGCTACACTTTTTCCCATATAGAAAAGTTCACTAACACCAATGACACTTAATACAGCCGTATCCTTGATATTCACAACCAACTCATTACCGATTGCCGGCAACATATTTTTTAATGCTTGGGGAAAAATCACATAGCGAAGCGCTTTTGCTCTTGATAATCCAATCGCGCGAGCAGCTTCCATCTGTCCTTTGTCGATTCCGTTGATTCCTGCTCTTAATACTTCTGTTAAATACGCCGCTGTATTGAGTGAAACAACAACCAATCCAGCGATGATGATTGGCATACGCAATCCCATTCTCGCAAATCCATAAAAGAAGATCATTGCTTGAACCATCATTGGAGTACCTCTAAAGAATTCCACATAACTACTACTTATCATCACAAAGAAACGTTTGATGAATCGTTCTTTTAACCCATCTTTATTTGACGTCTCTTGGATTCTTAAAGCAGTTAGGAACAATGACAACAACAAACCAAACAACGTACCCAACGTCGCAATCAATAACGTATATTTTACACCTTCAATATACAAAGGATAATTTTCTCTTAAAATATAGAAGGTACCCCCAAGAAAATCTTGGGGGATACCTGCTAAAACATTCATATAAAACATTCCTTACGGTTGACGAGTGAGTGCTTCACTCATCCACGCATTTCTCGTTTCTTCATCAATACTTGATAATATTTGATTGATGTCTCCTAACAATGTACTATCTTCCTGACGAAGTGCTACACTAACACTCACATCTTCTTCAGCGACACTAAACCCATTTTCACCAAGACGAACAATCACCAAATCATTATTATTTGAGATGATGCTCTCTGCGACTGGCAACTCAGCCACCAACGCGTCACTCACACCACTGCTTAGTGAAGCCACCAAACTCGGATAATCATTCAACGCTGTCTGATGATTTACACCATCAATTTGATCAATTAAACCATCTTGTAATGTGTTTAACTGGGCAATCACTGCCGCTTCACTAAAATCATCTAGCGAAGTTGCATTTGCATAAACACTATCTGCCGCAACCACCAATACTTGTTCACTTTGGTAATATGCGTCAGTAAATGATACAGTCAAAGCACGTTCTGGTGTTGGACTCATACCGGCAATAATCACATCAATCTCATCAGATAACAATGCAGGAATAAGACCATCCCATTCAATTTTACGAATCACCAAATCAAGTCCAAGTTCTTCAGCAATATGTTCAGCCATGACAACATCATAACCATCACAATACGCACTGACACCATCAATTTCAACTGACTCATCACTCGCATTTGCGGCTGTCCAGTTAAATGGTGCATAATTACATTCTAATCCAACAACAAGTTCGTTTTCACTAGTCTCACATCCACTGACAAAAACAACAAGTGCCAGCGTTAAAGCTAATAATACTCTTTTCATTTTCTTTCCTCCGAAGTGTTTTTTTCATAAAAAAATAAAAAAAAGCGTCCTCGGACACTTAAATAAAGACATTTAGTCAATATTTAGCGCCCTACTTTTGTAGGAGTATTATAGGTATTCCCTATAATCCCATAAGAAGAATATGTCTACTCAACTTATTCGGCGATGGTTACCTTTCATAAAGTTCAAAGCCTACCGGCTCCCTTTATTACTCATCTGCATCGCTGCCTCTAAATTTTTATGTTAGTCAAATGTTACTAAAAAACAAAAAGAAAGTCAACAGACTTTCTTTTGTAAGTGTTTTCTGTACAAAACAGAAAAAAATGTCACAAAATAAAAAACGTCCGAAGACGTTTCTATTTCGCTTGATTCATTGATTGCATTACTTGACGTACTTGTTTTTCTGAAGGTTTACGACCCATTTGTGTCATCATAGCACGAATCATTTGCTCAGTCACTGGTGGATTGTCTTTTAAATATTTTTTGAAATAACGTTGAGAAATAAAGAATCCTAAGATTGCTCCTACAAGCAACGCTACAACAATTAAAACGATAATTAGCCATGTTTCCATGATCATCACTCCTTTTTTACTTCTAATCTATTTTACAAGAATATTGCAAGAAACACAAGTGATAAATCGGAAAGTTTTGTGCATTTTTCAGTTTTACGAGTAAATCTAGGTCATTGGCAACTTTACGGTAAAGGTTGTCTCCTTGTTTGTGCTTTCAAATGTGATTGTTCCATCTAGTTTCTCCACAATTTTCTTTGTTAATGATAATCCAACCCCACTACTATGTTCCGTTCTTGATTCTTCAACGACGTAAAATAGTTGAAAGATCTTATCTTGTTTATCTATAGGGATTGTTTCACCCTCATTGGTGAGTTTAAATACCAGTTCTTGATTGATTTTTTTTAAGGACAACGATATTGTTGTATTGGGATCAGCAAACCGAACAGCATTCGATAATAGATTTACCCATATTTGATGCGTTAATTCTTGATTATTTTTAAGCATGATTTCTTCAACATCCAAATTTAACTGCATTTGCTTTTCTTCATATTCCAACTGCATAAACTGTAACACTTCTCTTAATTGTTCAGTGACATTGTATGCATCTTCTTTATTGACAATCGTTGTGCTATCTAAAATCGACATTTGTAACATCGTTTTTGACAACGTAGATAAACGCTCTGTCTCTCTAATGATGATACTTCGATATTCTTCAATCTCTTGTTCATCACTAATACTTGGATCCATCAACTCAGCATATCCTTTGATGATGCTGAGTGGTGTTTTTAATTCATGAGAGAAGTTTCTCGCAAACTCTTTACTCAAATATTCATTTGCCTTTAACTCTTCTGACATCTTATTAAAACTACTTGTTAATTCAGATATTTCATCATGACCTTCAACCGTTAAGTGAATATCATAATTTCCTTTAGCTATCTTTTTAGCAGCAACACTCAGAGAATGTACTCGCTTGACAATCAAATAATTGATTGCGGTGGTGAACAGCATCAAGGTAATAAATGCTGTAAAAATCATCCCATATGCGAATATATTTGATCCAATAACTTCTTTATTGGGTAACTCTCTTGATAAGATTTGAATCCATAATCTTGGAATAAACGACCCAATCATTAATACGATGAACAATGACAACATAATCTTTAATGTCAATTTCCTCATGTAATCACCGCTTTATAACCGAGTCCACGTACAGTAACAATCTTAAAATCTTCACATACAACATGTTCTCTTAACCTTTTAATATGGGTATCGACTGTTCGTTCATAACTTTCTGAATCGTAGCCCCATATTTCATTCATCAATTGTTCACGCGTAAAGATTTGATTTGGACTAGATAATAACTTAAACAGCAACATGAATTCCTTTTTTGAAAGTTCCACGGGTTTTTGATTGACAATGCATTCCATTTTTTGGTGATCCATCATCATATTTGGTAACTCAATTCTATGTTCTCGCATAATTTTATAACGCTTTAACAACGCCTTAATTCTCATCACAAGTTCTTTTAAATTGACAGGTTTCACCATATAATCATCAATGCCAAGTAAAAACCCTTTTTCTTTATCTTTGATGTCTTCTAAGGCAGTCAGCATTAAAACAGGAATATCTTGATTGATTTCTCTTATTTCTTTGACCAATAGATTTCCATCCATTTTTGGCATCATCACATCCGTCACTACTAAATCAATATGCATCTCAGCAAACAAACTAAGCGCAACTTCACCGTTTTCTGCCGTAAGGACATCATAGCCACTTTTTCGTAAGAAAGTTTGAATCAAATTTCTTAGTTGAGGTTCATCTTCTACCAATAATATCTTCAACATTTTAATACCTCCCAGCTTATTTATTATATCACTCTATTGTTCTCCATACAATTTATTCAGTTCTAAGTGCAATAACTGGATCTTTTCTTGAAGCGATTCTACTAGGAATCAATCCAGAAATCAATGTCAATGATGTACTTAATAAAATCAACAATACACTATAGCTGATTGGCAATGTTGAAAATCCATCAATATCAATCAAATTACTAATCACTAAATTCACTGGAAGAATCAATAAATACGCCAACAATACACCCAAAGTACCCGCTGTCAATCCAACAAGAATTGTTTCGGCATTGAAAATACGTGAAATATCTTTTTTTCTTGCGCCTAAACTACGCATAATTCCAATTTCTTTGGTACGTTCAATGACTGATACATAGGTAATAATTCCAATCATGATTGAAGATACAACAAGTGAAATCGCCGCAAACGCAGTCAATATAATCGTGATTGTATTGATCAATCCTGAAAT
>DFNN01000088.1:0-977 GCA_002376065.1 Caryophanales bacterium UBA3566 | reverse complement strand
ATATCTTCTTTCGCATCAAACGATACAGGATATATTTGAATACCACTAGGAGAATCATCTCCACCAAGTTGCTTGATGATGTCATCATATCCAACAATCGCATTAAACGGTTGTCCTGTTAAGACATTGATATCTTCACTATTCATTTGTGCTAAGACAACATCAGAGTTGCGATCTTCATTCAACATATGTTCAGTTAAGGCAGGCAAATACGCAACACCTGGATCAATCAGTTCACTAGAAGCATCTTCACTTAAACGCATAATTCCTACGATTTCTAACGTGATGTTTTCTTCTTGATCATAAATAGATGCAAGATCAGTGTTTGGTAAATATACTCCATTTACTTCGTGATAAAACACATTATTCGGTGTTACTTGTAATGTCTTACCCAAGAAATCGTCGAATGTATAGCTATCTTCAATCGAAAATCCATAACTTTCTAAGATGGATGCATCGACACGATTTTGTTCATCAACAACCAATACGATTTCTTCATAACTGCTTGGGTAGGTTCCACTTAATACATCATATTGCGTTAACATAAATGCTTCATTCGCAAGCAATTCTTGAAATGAGTTGCTTGATCCAAAGAATCCATTAGAAGACGTACTATCAACAAGCTCGATTGTTCCATTGCTTGTTTCTGTCAATAGATTAATCGAAATTTCATTTGTATATGATATCGAATTGTATAAAGAAGGATCTAATTCTTCCATATACGCTAAGAAATCTTCATCTATTGTATTGGTATGCAAAGTCGTTGTTTCCTGTGCATCATAGGAATACACAACATCCTCATCAATTAAGGTTGCATCATCTTGTTCATTCATTGGGTTACCTTGAGGAGGACCAAATGAATCAGTTGCGACATATTGATCAATCGTTAACGGAAATCCTGAGAGTGTATCACTTTGGACATCTGATACATAACTATTCATTCCATAAGAAATCGCCAACACCATTGCGATACCAAT
>DFNN01000073.1 GCA_002376065.1 Caryophanales bacterium UBA3566 | reverse complement strand
TCTTCTTTTACAATATCTTTTGGCAAACGAAAAGACGGTATCCCATACATTAAGACACCACCATAATCATGCAGCGCCTCAAACACATCAACATCCACCCCATGATCAATCAGTACAGCCGCACAAGCGAGTGAAGCAGGACCACTACCAACAAGCGCAACTTTATACCCCAACTTCTTTACATCAACTTTCTTCGTTTTGATATGCTCACATGCATAATCACCAACAAATCTTTCCAATGCACCAATCGATACAGCCTCATTTTTAATCCCTACAATACAAGCCCCCTCACACTGACTTTCCTGAGGACACACTCTTCCACAAATAGAAGGTAAGATATTATCCTCAGTAATCACCCTATAAGCATGCGCAAAATCACGTTCTTTGATTGCTTTAATAAAGCCAGGAATATCAATCTCTACCGGACAAGCATCCACACAACGAGGATTTTTACACTCTAAACAACGACTCGCCTCAAACACTGCCTCATCTTCTTGATATCCACAAGCAACTTCCAAAAAATGCGTGACCCGAGTCTGTTCATCAAGTTCTTCCATTTTCACTCTATTTTTCATCATAACCACGTCCAATTTTACAAGTGTGTTCTTCCTCATCATAATATCCTTGACGTGCCATCAATAAATCAAAATCAATTCCCTTCGCAGGAAAATCTGGTCCATCAATACAAGCAAAATACGTTTGGTCCCCAATCAAAACACGGCAATTTCCACACATCCCAGTCCCATCAATCATAATAGGATTTAATGACACAGCCGTATCAATACCTTGATCTAACAACATTTTCGAGACATGTTTCATCATAATCAAAGGACCAATCACAATCGCATGATCATAATCTTCTTTATCTAAAACATCATCCAATATATCACTCACAAACCCTTTTTCTCCCAAACTTCCATCATCAGTTGTAATGTACACATGATCACAAATCTCACGAAATTCATCAAGCAAAATCATCAACTCTTTATTTTTCGCACCAATCACCAAATCAACCTTCACACCAACCTCATGATAACTACGTAGCTGTGGCAACAATGGTGCCGCACCAACCCCACCAGCAATCCCAAGAACACGTTTATATTCAGGATGAATCTCAATTTGATTTCCCAAAGGACCCACAAAATCTTCTAAAAAATCCCCAACCTTCATTTCACCAAGCTTGCATGTTGTATATCCAACCTTTTGGACAATCAACTCAACACCATCACCCTTAGTTCCAACAATTGTCAAAGGAATACGTTCTCCCATCTCATCAATTCGAAACAAGATAAAATGACCCGCCTTTGCATGCGAAGCCACCAAAGGCGCTTCAACCACCAAATAATCAATATCTTTATTCAACGCTATTTTCTCTAATATTTTATACATCTTTTTCACCCTTTAGTTGTTCACCACAAAATCTACAATATTGATCTTCTAATATATTTTCTTTCTCACAAGCAGGACAATCCACCAAATGTAAATGGTATTTCTCTACCATCTCATAATCAATCATTTTCTCATGTTTTGCCAAATCAATTGCCTGCACAATCACAATAGAAATAGTTCCCGCAACCAATAAAAAGATCGTCACAAATAAGAAAAAGATCGATTCTTCAATATAAAAAATCAAAAACGAGATCGCACTCACAATCACAACCAAACCAAGCATCAATAAAGGAACTCTCCGATTCATAAATGCACCTTCTTATTTTGCAAGATACTTCCACACTGCTCACAATACTTTTGATCATATTTATTTTCATGTCCACATATCGGACAAACAACATTCTTTAATGAACGTTTACATTTCTTACAATACGTCGCATGTTTCTTATTCACTGTATCACAATAAGAACAAACCACACTCAGTTCTTCAATGATATCTTCAACATCAAATTTCACTCTTTTGTTTCGCTCTTCTAACCGCTCTTGTTCTTTGATTTGTTTCATAAAAACCACCATAAACAGGACCATTAAAAGCACCAAAAAGCCAATCAATAAAACAAGCTCAATCACTTCAAGCCCAAGATCAAAACTCAAAAGCAACGCGATAATAATCGCAAAACCATACACCACAACTTTTTTCGCAGTAGTCATTTTCTCACCTCACACAAGTAACAATATTGTCTCTCCAGGATTTTTCGTATATTTTCTCGCCATGATTCTCTTACTACGCAAACTATTTCTATCTTGCACCATCTTCTTAATTTCATTTCCACTTGAATACCCGTGAATCACTCGCAATTCCTTTACCTCTTTAGGCAAAGACGCAAGCATTTTCTCAATCACTTTTTTTGCTTCTAAGACACTCATTCCGTGTACATCAATTTCTTCCATCATTTTCCTCCTTAAGCGCCACGATCTTAAGTGGTTTTTTGATATAATTCCTACGACCATATTTTTTCAAATGCTTATCAAAAAGTTCCTGCATCAATACAGGATTGTCTTTCATTCTATTCACTTTCGTTAAGTCAAGACCCTGTGAAAACGGACAACTTTGTATACAAGTACCACAATCCGTTCCCCCTTTTAACCACATATTGTAACAGGTCTGATCATCAAACTTATAAAAAGTTCTCCCGTTAACTTTCCGTGTTTTATGGGTAATAGAATGCGAAGGACAATTGATCATACAAAGTCCACAAATCTTACAAAATGCCTCCAACCCAAAATCAATAGGCTCATCAACAGGCAACTCCAACGTTGTAAAAACCGCTCCAAGTCTCACACGATCACCATACTCTTTGGTCACCAAATGATTACCCATACCAATTTCACCAAGCCCAGCATCATAAGCAATCGGCACCATTGGGCCCAAATAATATTCACTATTATTCCCAAAAGCCTGATATCCTAACCCCTTCAAATACATCGTCAATTTAGACGCCACTTCCGCAACTTTCACATACGCTCTTTCTGTCTCAAGTAACTCCTCAATATGTGGTGCTCGATTGATCATCTCTTGATCCATTTCTACGGTATAAACAATCGCCATCTTATATTTCGGAAGAACTTTCTCTCCATATGTTTCAAATCCAAGTTCCTCACTTAATCCCCCAAGATGAGAATAATACTCATAATCTGTCAGTTTCGCCAAGCCCACATCTGTCGCCCCGAAATATTTCGTGATTACTTTTAATTGATCAACAAAATCATCACCAAGAGGCACTCTTTTACTCGCAACCTCTTTATCATATCCAGCAAAAAACACTTGTTTAATATACTCTTTGTTTTGATTCAACAAAGGCATATATACCTCTTTAAAATACGAACTTCCTTTTAATGCATCACGAAAATTTCGTCCACGCAAGGTATCATCTATTTCTCGATACTCCGGATGTTTTTGATAAAACTCATCATATTCTTTTGTACCTTTTTTTAAACTCACGCGAGAAAACAACACATCTCGTTCATCATACTTATGCATGAGACACCCACTTTCACTATTATCAATCATATTATAACATACAAAGAGGCGAGATTAACCACAAATCTCGCCTCTAAGTCTTTACACTTGATCTAAAAACTCCTGAATCTGTACAACATCTTTATCCCCTCGCCCAGATAAATTGATGACAATGATTTTATCTGTATCAAGCGTTGGCGCTAACTTAATCGCATACGCTACCGCATGGGCTGACTCAATCGCTGGAATAATCCCTTCCACTCTAGAAAGCATCATAAAAGCATCCACTGCTTCCTTATCAGTCGCAGATTGATAATCTACCCGACCACTATCTTTCAAAAACGAATGTTCCGGTCCTACTCCAGGATAATCAAGACCAGCACTAATCGAATACACCTCAGAAATATCTCCATTTTCTTCAAACAAACTATACGTCTTCATCCCATGAATCACACCAACTTTCCCAAGTGTCATCGTCGCCGCATGCTCTTTAGTCTCCAACCCTTTTCCAGCTGCTTCTACCCCAACCAATAAAACATCATCCTCTAAAAACGCCGAAAACAATCCAATCGCATTACTACCTCCACCAACACAAGCAATCGCATAGTCAGGTAATCTATCTTCGATTTCTAAAATCTGTCTTCTCGCTTCTTTTCCAATCACACTTTGAAAATAACGCACAATACTTGGATAAGGATGAGGTCCAACTGCACTCCCTAAAACATAAAACGTATCATCCAAATGACCTACCCAGTCATTGATTGCCTCATCCACCGCATCTTTTAATGTTCTTGTCCCACTCTTAACCGCAATCACTTTTGCCCCTAAAAGTTCCATTCGAAACACATTAAGCGACTGTCTCACCGTATCAATCTCACCTTGATAAATCACACACTCTAACCCAAACAAAGCCGCCGCAGTCGCAGTCGCCACTCCATGTTGTCCAGCACCAGTCTCCGCAATCACACGCGTTTTTCCCAATCTCTT
>DFNN01000124.1 GCA_002376065.1 Caryophanales bacterium UBA3566 | reverse complement strand
ACATATCCAGCCATTGCCAAATAAACATGTGCAGATTCGATTTCAAAATTCAATTGCGTGTTGATTGCGTCGACTAATTTTTTATCCATAATATCTCTCCTTTTCTTTACCCTTATATTATACATTGTAAAGTTGTTACTTTTCAATTAATATGATGTTTTTTCTCTTGCAACAATTGCTTTGCTTTCACAGTAGTTTTAAAGTGTACTTTGGCGATGTCTTCTAAAAATAATTCGCCTTTCTCATGTAATATTGTTGCCGCGAGTTCATCAACTTTTGCGCCAGCTCCTTTGACTAAAGGATAGCCACATTCTTCACTTAATTGATCAAAATGTTTGACGAATGCATATCTTGCAAACATGCTCGCCAGAGCAATACTTGCATATTTACTTTCACCTTTCGTGGTAAAAATAATGTTCTTTTGTACTTTTTGTTCATCTGCTAGATAACGAAAATACAATTTTTCTTCCGTAAACTGATCAATGATGATGTCAGGAGAAGCGGTGATTTTTTGTTTTAAGTTTAAAATTGCTTTGTTGTGTAAGTACGCTTTTATTTTGTTTAGATTGAAGCCCCTTTTTATCAGTTCATTGTAACGTTTGTTATGCAATGTAAGCAAACTATAATTCACTTGGTCTTTTAATTGATCAACGGTCTTAATAATTGCTTCATCTGTCAATGTTTTTGAATCTTTGATATTTAATGCATAAAGTTTTTTCGCGAGGTCTTCATCGACATACACTGCGCATACGGTGACAGGTCCAAAATAATCTCCAGTACCAACTTCATCAGAACCAATAGATATTTTGTAGTAATCACTCATTGATTGTTTTTTTGCTTTTTGTTTTTCAGTCTTCTCATCCACCATATCCATTTGTAATAAAGTTGCCCACATCTGATATTCAGGGTAAGCATCCATTCCTTGGAACATTACTTTGTTTGATGCATACACAGTAACACTAACAAACTCTGTTTTTGCAAAAAAAACAACGGACGGTTGCGTACTTTCTTTTTGGTAATCTCGATAAAACTGAATGATTCGTAAAACTGCGTCATTAGAGACCTTTAAGACATAATTCAAAAAAACCACCTCGTATCTATTATTTTACCATATAAAATGGTAAAATAATACTTGGGAGTGAATAAACATGACATTTGATACGAAGACATTAGAATTTAAGAAAATCAAAGAACGTGTCGCAGTCTATGCGAACACATTATTAGGAAAGAAAAAAATCATCGAGATTGAGCCTTCAGCTAATCCGCTTTTAATCAATCGATTATTAAATGAGACCGCACAAGCAAATACACTCCTAATGCATGAGTTGTATCCACCATTTGGTGGCGTGCGCGATGTGACAAATCATTTAAAAAAAGCACGTGTCTATGACATATTGACACCAAGAGAATTTCTCGATATCGTTGATTTATTAAACGGCATCAACGCACAAGTACTATATTTTAAAAAGATTTTAGAAGAAGAATTCACGATTGATGCACTCACACCGTATTATCAAGAGTTCGAACAGTTTACAGCACTAAAAAAAGAAATCAAACAGATTATTACAGATGATGCGAACGTTGCTTCAACGGCTTCACATGAGCTTTCTCGCATACGTTCAAAAATTGATACGTTAGAACGCCGTATCCAAGAAAAATTAACTCAAGTAATGAAATCAAAAAAAGATGCACTTGCGGATCAACTCATTACTATCCGTAATGAACATTATGTCGTGCCTGTAAAATTAAGTGAGAAGAATAAATTTGATGGTGCAATTATCGATTATTCAAGTAGTGGTGAAACTGTCTATATGGAACCACGAGTAGTCACTGAAACCATCAATCAAATTCAATTATTAAAAATGGAAGAACAAAAAGAAGTAGAGCGTATATTGCGAGATCTAACGATTCGTTTGGCAGAAGATGTTCATGCCTTATCGAAAAACTTAGAATTGATTATTACCCTCGATACAATCTTTGCGAAAGCAAATTACGCACTAGAAACTGAGTCAACAAAACCAACCATTACAGAAAACGAAGTCTATCTTCGTAAAGCTCGTCATCCCTTGATTGATCCAAAAGAAGTCGTTGCGAACACGATGTATTTTGAACAAGGGAAGCAGATGATCATCATTACTGGACCTAATACTGGGGGAAAAACAGTTGCGTTAAAAACGATGGGATTGCTTTCTATTATGTTGCAAAGTGGATTACTCATTCCGGTTGCCGAAGACAGTAAAACCAAAATATTTGAGCAAATACTAGCTGACATTGGAGATGAACAAAGCATTGAGCAATCATTGTCAACGTTCTCATCGCATATGACCAGAATTATTCATATCTTAGAGGTGTTAAAAGAAGATGCACTAATATTGCTAGATGAGCTTGGTAGTGGGACAGATCCTAAAGAGGGCGCTAGTCTTGCGATAAGTTTATTAGAACATCTCAAAAAACAACATGTTTATGTGATGGCAACAACACATTATCCTGAGTTAAAAGCGTATGCATACAATCATCAATCAATCTTAAATGCTAGTGTTGAATTTGATGTGCAAAGTTTGAAACCGACCTACCGCTTATTGATTGGTACGCCAGGTAAATCAAATGCATTGCTCATTAGTGAACGACTCGGATTGCCAAAACATATCATTGAACATGCAAAAAATAACATCATCACCTCTGCGACAGACGTAAGTGAACTCATCGAAAAATTAGAACATGAAGGAAATAGACTAGATCAGAAACTGCAAGAGTATGAGCTTTTACTCAATGATAATAAACGATTAAAAGATGAATTGATTGAGGAAAAGCGCAAACTTAGAGATGAACAAATGCGCTTACGTGATAAAACAACTGTCTTGAATGCTGATGTCGTCAAAGAAACAAAAATGAAAGCAGAAACACTGATTAAAGAATTAGAAGAACTAAAATCGTCACAAGAACTTAAAACACATGAAATTGCAGACATCAAACATAAGGTTCGATCGTTTGCGATTGAAGAGGATACCAAAAGAAAGACAGATGATCATGTATTTAAAAAAGGTGATCGTGTCAATATTTTAAAATTTAATCGGGTAGGAGAACTGATCAAAAAACAAAAAAAAGATACTTGGGAAGTAAAAATGGGTGCTTTATCAAGTACATTTAAGGAAGATGAACTAGAGTTTGTTGATCGCCCAAAAAAAGAAGAACCAAAAGCAAAAATGAAGAGCCATGTTAAGAAAAAAGCATATACAACATTGGATTTACGAGGAATGCGCTATGAAGAAGCGCAAGATACCCTTGACAAATATGTTGATGATTGCTTATTGTCACATGTCCCACAAGCAACAATTATTCACGGCTATGGTACACTTGCTCTCCGTCAAATGGTCAAGGAGTATGTGGCAAAACATCCCAGTATTACAACGTATCGTGATGGTGGACAAAATGAAGGTGGGTCTGGAACAACGATTATTTATTTTGAGTAAAAGTTGTGCAAAAGGATTGCAAGATAGACAACAGTTCAGTATAATAGGAATTGTAATTTAATAAGGAGGAATAGAATATGGCATTAATATATGCAAATGCAGATAATTTTCAAGACAGCATCGCAAAAGGAACAGTAGTCGTAGATTTTTATGCAGACTGGTGTGCACCATGTAGAATGATTGGACCTGTACTTGAGCAAATTGCTGAAGAACAATCAGACATTGGAATTGTAAAAGTAAACGTAGATGAAAACCCTCAACTAGCTAGTGAATTTGGTGTGAGAGGTATCCCTGCTTTGTTTGTTGTAAAAGACGGGAAAACAGTTGCTCAAAAAGCAGGCTTCATGCCGAAAGATGCACTTATTAATTGGGCGAAAAACGCGTAAATTAAGAGATGTCCCTATTTGGGCATCTTTTTTTTTGCTTTGCTTTTTTTTTTAGATAAAGTAATGTATAATAATCGTGGTGATAATATGGACGGAATTATTTTGATTGATAAACCTAAGGGATTCACATCCCATGATGTGGTCGCAAAACTTAGAGGTATTTTAAAAACAAAAAAAATTGGCCATTCAGGGACGTTAGATCCTGAGGCAACAGGATTACTTGTTGTTGGTGTTAATAAAGGCACAAAAATAATGAAATTCATCAATCAAGATGAGAAAATCTATCAAGCAACTGCATTGGTTGGAAAAACAACTGATACACTTGATGATGATGGAACGGTCTTAGAATCAAAAGAACTTAAGTCCATTCCAGATAATATCGAAGAAATCATTACACAATTTGAAGGTGAATATACATTCGATATTCCACTTTACTCCGCAGTGAAATACAATGGTAAAAAATTATACGAATATGCAAGAGCTGGTAAAATACCAGATATGGATTTATCAAAAACGGTGACAGTCTACGCTATAAAATTGTTGGCACCTCCGCGATTGATTAATGATTGTTTGTATATTGATTACGAAGTACATGCATCCAAAGGGCTTTACGTACGAGCGCTTTCCAAAGATATTGGGAAAGCATTAGGATATCCTGCCTACAATTATCAATTGCGTCGGATAAAAGCTGGTAAATTTGATGTATCTAATGCACAAACTTTAGAAGAGTTAGCGACCAACGACGCAAAATTTGTCTCACTATCGAATGCATTACCATTTCCTAAGCATTGTGCAAGTGAGATTGAGTATAATGAACTGAAATACGGTCGTAAACTTACGATTGATTCAACTGAGGATTATCTATCGATTGTCAATGAGAATGATGAATTACTAGCAGTTTACCAATTAGAAACAACCAATACATATAAAGCAACCAATGTTTTTTTAGAAGGTGAAATAAAATGAAGGTAACATATTTATGTGAAGAATCCATATTTGAAGATACAGTTTTAGCGGTTGGTTTTTTTGATGGATTACATTTGGCCCATCAACACTTGATCAACGAAACAATTGAAATAGGAAAAAAACTTGGAAAAAAAACAGCGCTTTTAACATTTGATGTGCACCCAAAAACAATTTTATTTGATTTAGATTATCAATATATTACGCCTTTACAGGCGAAAATTAAAAAACTAAAACAATTTGATCTAGATGATCTATACATCTTAAGATTTACCAAGCGTTTGGCATCTATGGATCCCAAAGAGTTCATCGAAACATATTTAAAAAACGCACACACAATTGTATGTGGGTTTGACTTTAAGTTTGGTGTTCGAGGTAGTGGGAATGTTGATATGTTAAGAAAATCTAAATACTTTCAAACGATTGTTGTAGATGAAATAACTTATCATGGATACAAAGTAGGTAGTACACATATTAGAGATTTGCTCCATGCTGGGCGTGTAGATGAAGTAGAAGAGATTTTAGGACATCCATATGAAATTACAGGACGCGTTGTTCATGGCGCAAAAAAAGGACGAATGATTGGATATCCTACAGCGAACATTGATACAACCGATTACTTAATTCCACGAAAAGGTGTTTATGCAACAAAGACATTGGTGGAGGATGTTTGGTATCCTTCGATGAGTTCAATTGGTCACAATCCAACGCTCAATTGCCGCAGTGAATTAAGTGTGGAGTCAAATATATTTGAATTTGATCAAGAAATTTATGGAAAAGAGATCACCACTGTCTTCATTAAACGCTTACGTGATGAGATTAAGTTTGAAGAAGTCAATCAACTCATCAAACAAATCGATCAAGATAAGATTGATACGATAGAAATATTAAAAAACCATTTATAATCACTTGCATTCAACTAATTTTATGATATAATACTTATTGCGCCTATTTCTTTGTTGTTTGAGTACTCCGACGACGACTAGGATATAGGTAAGAAAAAATAAAAGGAGGAAATCATTATGGCTTTATCAAAAGAAGCAAAACAAGCAATTGTTGAAGATTATCGCATTAAAGAAGGAGATACAGGTTCTCCAGAAGTACAAATCGCTATTTTAACAACAGAAATCAGCGAATTGAATGAGCATTTAAAAATGCACAAACATGACTTCCATTCACGTCGTGGACTACTTAAAAAAGTAGGTCATCGTCGTAACTTACTAAAATATTTGGCAAAACAAGATGTTCAACGCTATAAAACATTGATTCAAAGATTAGGAATTAGACGATAAAAAGCGCAATCATTGCGCTTTTTTCTTTGCTTAACAAATCAATAATATATGTTATAATGTATTTGATATTAATTATTGCGGAGGCGAATGATGAAAAACGAAAGAAGAATAAAAATATTACAATATTTGGGAATCTTTGTATTGATGCTTTTGGCACTAAAATATATAAACGAACTTTTCAGTAATCAATTAGATGTGTTGTTTTATTCGATCAATATCATTGTATTACCTTTTTCGATTGCACTTTTTATTAGTTATCTATTATCTCCTTTAATGAACCTTTTAGAAAATAAGATAAAAATCAAATCACGATTGGTGATTGTCATCATTGTTTTTGTTATTATGATTGTCGTTTTGTCTACTTTTGGTTACTTTGTCGGAAAAATCATCTACGAACAAGCGATTGGATTTATAGATCGTGACTGGGCGAACATTGTCGAATTCGTTGAAGGGTATATTGAAGAAAACGATGCGGTTGCTAAGATGTATGAATGGATGAACCAATTCATTACTTTTGATAATGCTTCTCCTGTATTGATCAATATCTTTAATATCTTTCGCAGTATTACAAGTATTGTTGTGGTTACGATTTTGGTTCCTGTCTTTTTATTCTTTTTACTACATGATCGAAATCGTATATTTCAAGGGATTTTATCTACTGTGCCTGAACGTTTTCAAGCGCACGTTGCAGAACTTGGAAAACGCGCAAATGTTGTTATAGAAAAATACTTTAATGGACGTTTTATTTCCATGTTTATCATGAGTATTTTTTATACCATATTGTTTTTAATATTAGGATTTAGAGAACGTAGTGTTTTCTTTGGGTTCATGCTTGGATTTTTAGACATTGTTCCTTATGTAGGACCATTTGTTGGTACTTTACTACCATTCTTATTCTCATTTACCGTAAGTGATGATCTATTGTTTTTAGAATATTCATGGATTGCAGTTCTTGCAATTAATGGAATTGGACAATTGTTACAAGGGAATTTAATTCAACCTTGGATCATGGGAAAAGAAGTAGATATGCATCCTTTATTGGTCCTTGTGAGTTTCATTTTCTTTGGTGCTCTATTTGGTATCACAGGAGTCATATTGGCAATTCCAATCACCGGAATCATCCGTACGACGCATCGATATTTAAAAGAAATAGGTGGGATAGATGCCCTCCTTGATGGTGATTTACAAAAACGGCAAAATTAGTATTGACAACGTCTTAAATAAAGCGTATATTAGGAAAGTATTTTATTAAAGAAGAGGGTTGAAAATGACTGGAATATTACTGTATCTATTTATCTTTTTTGTCAAAATTTTCGAAGTATCACTCGCAACACTTAGAATTGTTTTAATCACCAAAGATGAACGCTTAAAAGGAGCTACTATTGGCTTTTTCGAAGTTATTATCTGGGTTATTTTAGCATCAACTGTGTTGCAAAATATTAGTGAAGATCCATTTAAGGTCGTAGTTTATGCAATGGGATTTGCGATTGGAAACTACACTGGTAGTGCGATTGAAAATATGATTGCGATTGGTACAACCAATATTGAAGCAATCGTTCATAAGAGTGATGGAAAAGAGCTATCAATTGCCCTTCGAAAAATGGGACTTGCCGTAACAGCTGTTGATGCATACGGAATGAAAGACAAAAAAGAAATTCTATATATTCGTATACCACGTAAACAAGTAAATGCAACAATCAAATTAATTCGTTCATTCCAAAAGGATGTTGTGATTACGATCAATGACATCAAACCAATTTATGGTGGATATCGTACAATTCGAAAATAAGGAATAGGTGATACTATGGAATTACGTGATCAATATTATCATGAATTATCTTTGATTAAAGAAGCACGTATTGAGCATGTATTGAATGTTGCCAAAGAGATTTTTAATGAGTCTACAATTCATCAAACAAAAATAAAAACAATCGCGAAACGTTCTGGAATTGGTGAAGCTACTTTCTATCGATATTTTGGAGATAAAACAACGCTTGTTAAATGGGTTTCCTTAAGTTATTGGGAAGAATTGACGAAACAATTTTATCAGTATTATACTGATGAAATCAAACCAAAAAATTCAGGATATCGGAAAGTAGAATCTTTTTTACATATCTTTGAGTTGCTGTATCAAGAACACAAAGATTTTATTCGCTTTACCGATGACTACGATAATTACATTCGTGACATCAAAGAAAAAGAAGGATCGTTTGAAGCATTACAGTTATCTGTCAAAGAAATGTTTGTAGATTTAATCAAACAAGGGATTGATGATGCAACTATTCGTAATAATCTTTCACCAAAAGAAGCTTATGATATGATGGCACAAATGTTTATGTCAATATTACAACGATTGACAGTGAGAGCGGGGCATTTAAAAATCGAGTATGGCCTTTCAATAGAGCGATGTTTGGAACAATATATTGAGATGTTTATGAACTATATTAAAGCATAAGGTCATTATGTGACCTTTTTGTGTTATTTTAGCCTTTAGGCTATCATTTTTCTTTAAAATATGATATTATATTTAATTGGAAAAGAATAATAAGAAGAGAAAAGAGAAAAGAGGACAAGAATATGGCTGATCGAAGAATATTCAAACGTGAATTTGATGGTAGAACCATCACAGTAGAAACAGGAGAGGTTGCTAAGCAAGCTGCTGGGGCTGCAATTATTCGTTATGAAGATACTGCAGTATTGAGTGTAGTAGCAGCTTCAAAAAAACCAGCAAACGCGAACTTTTTCCCATTGATGGTTATTTATCAAGAAAAAATGTACGCAGCTGGAAAAATTCCAGGTGGATTTTTAAAACGTGAAGGGCGTCCAAGTGATAATGAAACACTGACTGCTCGTTTAATTGACCGTCCACTAAGACCACTTTTTCCAAATGGTTTTAGAAATGACGTACAAGTCATTAATCAAGTAATGAGTTCGAACCAAGACAACTCACCAGAAATGACTGCAATGATTGGGAGTAGTTTGGTATTAGGATTAAGTCATCTTCCATTTGACGGACCGATTGCGGGAGTGAATGTGGGACGTATTGACGGAACATTCATTTTAAACCCAAGTGAAGAACAAATGGAAATATCAGATATTGAATTATCTGTTGCAGGGACAAAAGACGCTGTAAACATGGTTGAGTCAAGTGCCAAAGAAATGGACGAAGACATCATGTTAGATGCGATTTTATTTGCCCATGAATGGATTAAGAAAATATGTGAATTCCAAGAAGAAATCATCGCTGAAGTTGGAAGAGAAAAAGAAGAATTTGAATTAAAAGTTGTTGCTGAAGAACTTGTGAATGAAGTAAAAACAGCAGTTGAAAAAGAAATCAATGAAGCTGTTCAAATTCGCGAAAAAACAGCACGTGAAGATAAAATAGCAGATATTACTGATACATTAGTTGAACAATATGAAGCAAAAAATAAAGACCTTGACAAGGAAGATTTAAGAACATTATTAGATGATGTAAAAAGTGTCTGTCATGATATTGAAAAAGATGCAATGCGTCGCTTAATTAGTGTTGATAAAGTACGTCCTGATGGTCGTAAATTAGACGAATTACGTGATTTAGATTGTCAAATCGACTTGTTCGATCGTACACATGGTAGTGCATTATTTACGCGTGGACAAACACAAGCACTTGCACTTACTACATTAGGTTCATTATCAGAGTACAAAATGATTGATGGACTTGCTGATGAAATTGAAAAGAAAACATTTATGTTGCATTACAACTTCCCACCATATAGTGTTGGAGAAACAGGACGTTACATGGGCGCAGGAAGACGTGAAATTGGACATGGTATGCTCGGTGAGCGTGCATTACGTCAAGTGATGCCTTCACAAGAAGATTTTCCATATACTGTGCGTATTGTATCTGAAATTCTTGAAAGTAATGGATCAAGTTCGCAAGCAACGATTTGTGCAGGAAGCATGAGTTTAATGGCTGCGGGAGTTCCAATCAAAGCACCAGTTGCGGGAATCGCAATGGGATTGATTAAAGAAGGAGATTCTTATTCAATTCTAACAGACATTCAAGGAATGGAAGACCACAACGGAGATATGGACTTTAAAGTTGCTGGTACCAAAGAAGGTATTACAGCACTTCAAATGGATATCAAAATTACTGGTATTAGTAGAGAAATTATGCAAGAAGCACTTGCACAAGCAAAAATCGCAAGATTACAAATTTTAGAAGCAATGGATAAAGCCATCGCGCAACCTCGTGATGAAGTATCAGAATTTGCTCCTAAAGTAAAATTGATGTTTATTGATCCAGATAAAATCCGCGATGTTATTGGACCTGGTGGAAAACAAATTACTGCGATTATTGAAGCTTGTAACGATGTAAAAATTGATATTGAGCAAGATGGTCGTGTTACAATTATGCACACCAACTCAGAAGACATCAAAAAAGCAATGGCAATGATTGAAAATATTGTGAAAGTTGCCAAAGTTGGAGAAATATACGACGGAAAAGTAGTTCGTGTTGAAAAATATGGAGCATTTGTTGAATTATGGAAAGGGACCGACGGTCTATGTCATATTTCAAAACTTGATCATAAACGTGTTGATAAAACAGAAGACGTTGTCAAAGTTGGCGATATTATCAGCGTAAAAGTAATTGGTATTGATGAACGTGGACGCGTTGATTTATCAAGAAAAGCAACAATGCCAAAACCTGAAGATAATAAAGCAAGTTCTTCTAAATAAACAAAAATTATGATAAAATAAAGTACATCAATATCCGGGCAATCGAGCCGAAAGGTTAGGAAAGTCCATGCTAGCACAAGCTGAGATGCTTGTAGTGATTGTGATAGAGGAAACCATAACTCTATGCACGTAAGTGACGGCTGAGAACACACCTGTTAAATGGTGTTAGTATCTTTAAAAGTGCCACAGAGACGAGCTGTCTTAGAAATGAGGCAGGTGGAACGGGTAAACCCCGCAAGCTAGAAACCCAAATTTGGTAGGGGCACTTCAATCCTGTAAATGAACGGGAGAGGAGACGCATAACTGCGTAGATAAATGATTGCCACCCGTAAGGGGACAGAACATGGCTTATAAGATATTGATGTTTAAAAGGCGCTCTAGGGCGCCTTTTCAATAAGAGGTGAATATTATGCATATCATCATTTCTCCTAGTAAAACGATGAGAATGACTACAAATGAATACTTAACATCTTTAAAGCCAATTGATTTGGATAAAACCAATCAAATCATCACGCATTTGCAACAATATTCTAAAAAAGACCTTCAACAAGTTATGCTGCTAAGTGATAAATTGATTGACGAGGTCTATCCAATTATCCAGCAGTTCAAAGATGCAAAAGAAGGACATGCGATCCTTAGTTATCGAGGATTTGTTTTTCAAAAATTGGCATTTTCAACATATACAAAAAGTGAATATTTGTATATTGAAGAACATGTTCGAATCTTAGATGCTTTGTACGGATTCCTTAATCCAAGTACGTTAATCAAACCATATCGACTTGATTTTCAAATGAAACTCGGATTGAATTTGTATCAATACTGGACTATTGACGAATATTTAGATGAACCGATTATCAATTTGGCCTCAAATGAGTATCATAAACTCATCAAGTATAAAAAAACAATCAATATCAGTTTTTTACAATGCAAAAAAGGCCAATTAAAAAATGTTCCTACGCACACAAAACAAGCACGAGGAATGATGCTCAATTACATGATTTTAAACAAAATCGAAAACATTGAAGATATTAGAAATTTTAGTGAAGCGGGTTATACGTATGTAAAAGACTTATCTAGTGCGCAAGAACTCGTTTTTATACGTTAAAAAAAGATTGCATTTTATCGATATTTTCGGTACAATGTTTACGCATCTATAGGAGGTGATTTTATGAGCAATGAAATCAACATCAAGGAAGTACAAGAAAGACAAAAAAATATTCGTAACTTTTCGATTATCGCACACATCGATCATGGAAAAAGTACGCTTGCTGATAGAATCTTAGAACAAACTGAAGCAATTTCTTCAAGAGATATGAAGGCACAATTGCTCGATAGTATGGACTTAGAAAGAGAACGTGGAATTACCATAAAATTAAATGCCGTTCAAATAAAATACACTGATAAAACAGATGGACAAATCTATATTCTCCATCTGATTGACACCCCAGGGCATGTCGATTTTACGTATGAGGTGTCTCGTAGTTTGGCAGCTTGTGAAGGAGCAGTATTGGTTGTCGACGCTGCTCAAGGGATTGAAGCGCAAACGTTAGCCAATGTGTACTTAGCACTTGACAATGATTTGGAGATTTTACCACTCATCAATAAAATTGATTTACCGAATGCAGATCCAGAAAAAGTCAGAAGTGAAATTGAAGATGTGATTGGACTAGATGCAAGTGAAGCAGTACTTGCTAGTGCGAAAGATGGTATTGGAATCGAAGAAATATTACATCAAGTGATTGCCAAAATTCCTGCACCTACTGGTGACGCATCTGCGCCACTAAAAGCTTTGATTTTTGATTCGTATTATGACAGTTATAGAGGAATCATACCATCAATTCGAATTGTAGATGGAATCGTCAAAAAAGGCGATAAAATCAAAATGATGGCATCAAAAACAACGTATGAAGTAACAGAAGTTGGAATTTTTAATCCAAAACAAGAAATAAGAGATTATCTAGGACCTGGTGATGTTGGCTATTTGGCAGCTGCAATAAAAACTGTTGAAGATGTACGTGTCGGTGATACTGTGACCCATGTAAAACCAGCTACCAAGGAACCTTTACCAGGATATCGTCAACTAAATCCTATGGTATTTTGTGGATTATTCCCAATTGATTCAAACAAGTATAACGATTTAAGAGAAGCGCTTGATCGATTAAAATTAAACGATGCTTCTTTAATCTTTGAACCAGAAACATCACAAGCGTTAGGATTTGGATTTCGTACGGGGTTTTTAGGGTTACTGCATATGGAAATTGTTCAAGAACGTATTGAACGAGAGTTTAACATTCCACTAATCGCAACGAGCCCTAGTGTAATTTATCATGTTCATTTAACAGATGGCACTATGATCAATATTGATAATCCAAGTGATTTACCAGAAGTACAAAAAATAGAAATGATTGAAGAACCTTATGTAAAAGCAACCATTATGACACCTGATGAATATGTCGGGAATGTCATGGAATTATGCCAAAATAAACGTGGGATCTTTCGCGATATGAAATATTTAAGTGAATTGCGTGTTGAACTTGTATATGAATTACCACTATTAGAAATTGTATATGATTTCTTTGATAAATTAAAATCATATTCTAAAGGATATGCCTCTTTTGATTATGTGTTTAGTGGATATAAAGCAAGTAAACTAGTCAAAATGGATATTCTTCTCAATGGAGAACTTGTCGACGCACTCTCAACGATTGTTTATAAGGATTTTGCGTTTAGAAGAGGAAAATTGATTACTGATAAGCTTAAAGAAATTATTCCAAGACAAATGTTTGAAGTCCCTATCCAAGCTTCAATCAATAACAAAATCATCGCACGAAGCACCATAAAAGCAATGCGCAAAAACGTGTTGGCTAAATGTTATGGTGGAGACATTTCGCGAAAGCGTAAACTATTAGAAAAACAAAAAGAAGGAAAAAAACGAATGAAGAATATTGGTAGTGTCGAAGTACCACAAGAAGCATTCTTAACCGTTCTTTCGATTGATGAATAAGCCCTTTTATTGGGCTTTTTTTCAACGTATAATTGTGATAAAATAAAGACGAGGTGTTGTCTATGATTGAAGGTATCTATATTCACATTCCATTTTGTGAACAAATTTGTGTCTATTGTGATTTTCATAAAGAAATCGCAACAGATAAAAAGAAAAAATTGTATATCAATCGATTAATAAAATCGATTGATCATCTTAATGATGATTTTTCTGAACTAAAAACAATTTATATTGGTGGTGGAACACCTTCAAATTTGGACAATGTACTCTTAGAACAATTGCTAAAAACGATTAAGGTAAAATTTGATTTATCAAAAATCATTGAATACACCATTGAAGCCAATCCAAACGACATCACAAATCAAAAATCAGACTTGTTTGCCAAATATGGAATAAATCGCGTTAGTTTGGGTGTCCAAAGTTTTGATAACCAAGTATTGAGTTCGATGAATCGAAGTCATCAAGCAGAAGATATTGAAAAAAGCATCAAGTTATTAAAAAAAGCAGGAATTAACAACATTAGTATTGATCTTATTTTTGGTTTTAATAATCAAACCCTATCACAAGTAGCCTACGATTTAGAAAAAGCAATATCACTTAATATCAAACATATATCATATTATGCACTAATTTTAGAAGAAAAAAGCATCATGCATTACTTAGTGAAACAAGGAAAAATGGGCGTTGTAGATGAAGATTTAGACTATCTTATGTATAATAAGATTATCGATACTTTAAAAGAAAATGGATACAAACATTATGAGATTTCGAATTTTTCTTTAGAAGGATACGATTCAATGCATAATGTGTTATATTGGACACAAAAATCATATTTAGGTCTTGGTAGTGGTGCACATTCTTATGTCGATGATAAACGATTTTTTCAATCGCCCAATGTGCAAGAATACATTTCCTCAAGTAATGATCAACAATGTAGGGAGTTCTATCCTTCCTATCCACTAGAAGATGCATTAATCTTTGGATTGCGTGTGTTAGAAGGAATCAATGTTTTGGCACTTGAGAAACAGTTCAAGATATCTTTATTTGAACGTTATCCTGCTATTTTAACATTGATTGATCAAGGTCTATTGTTATATGAAGATGATTCAATTCGACTATCTGAAAAAGGATTGATGCTTGCGAATAATGTATTTGCGGCGTTATTGGAGGAACATCATGCTTAGACAATTGCTAAAAGAGTATGAGTATTATCTTAAAGTAACGAAAAATCTAAGTATTCATTCGATTAATAGTTATACGTCTGACTTGAAGGATTATATCGGATATTTAGAGAAAAATTATCAGATTAAAGATCCCAACAACATCACAAAATCTGAAATTAAGAATTTTATGGCTGCTTTAAAAAGACGAGATGCACAAGCAAATAGTGTCGCTCGTAAGTTAAGCGCTATTCGATCTTTTCATCAATTTTTATTGAGTGAAAAACTGGTGAGTGAAAACATTGCTTCACAAATTAGGCAAGTCAAAAAGGAAAGTAAATTGCCGACGGTTTTATCATTAGAAGAAATTGAACAAATGCTGTCTTTATTAGATCATGAAGACCCACTCACAATGAGGAATAAAGCAATCATTGAATTGCTTTATGGAAGTGGATTGAGAGTGAGTGAACTGATCAATTTAAGGCTTGGTGATTTACATATAAATCGCCGATTCATAAATATCATAGGTAAAGGAAATAAGGAACGGATCATTCCATTAGGTGATGAAAGTGCGTTTGCTTTAAAAAACTACTTAGAAAAAAGTAGAAGTGTGTTGAAAAAAGAACTAGGGGATATTGTATTTGTCAACACAAGAGGCACACAAATAAGTCGCATTGGTGTTTACAAAATGCTAAAAAAACTCGCAAATGATGCTGGAATTACTAAGACAGTAAGCCCACATACATTAAGACATAGTTTTGCGTCACACTTATTAGAAAACGGCGTAGATTTAAGATTGGTCCAAGAACTGCTTGGGCATGAGGATGTATCAACAACTCAAATATATACACATATCCATAAACAAACATTAAAAGCGTTGTTCAAAAAAGCACATCCAAGAGCAATGCAAGAGGAGGAATACGATGTTTAAACGAATATTTTTAATTGTGATTGATAGTGTTGGTTGTGGTGAAGCACCAGATGCCAAAGAATTTGGTGATGAAGGCGCAAACACCATCAAACATATTAGTGAAGCCGCAAATGGGATTCATTTACCTATGATGGAAAAACTAGGCTATGGTCATTTAACGGAAATTAAAGGGGTTAAACCAGTTCCAAAGCCAATTGGTTTTTATACTAAGATGGCTGAAATTAGTAATGGAAAGGATACAATGACAGGTCACTGGGAACTTATGGGACTGAAGATTGTTACTCCGTTTATTACCTTTACTGACACTGGGTTTCCAAGTGAATTATTAGATGAACTATCGAGAAGAACTGGTCGAAATATAGTTGGAAATAAGGCGGCGAGTGGAACTGAAATCATCGAAGAATACGGGGAACATCAAATAAAAACTGGTGATTTGATTGTTTATACTTCAGCTGATAGTGTCTTACAAATAGCTGCACATGAGAAATATGTGGGACTAGACGAACTTTATGAAGCCTGTGAAATTGCGCGTGAACTGACAATGAAAGAAGAATGGATGGTTGGACGTATTATCGCTAGACCTTTTGTTGGAGAGAAAAAAGGTGAGTTTCAACGTACAAGTAATCGTCATGATTATGCATTGAAACCATTTGAAGATACATCACTTGTCCATCTTAAAAATGCTGGATATACTGTAAGTGCATTTGGTAAAATCGAAGATATTTATGATGGTGAAGGAATTACTGAAAGTCAAAAACAAAAGAGTAATAAACATGGCATGGAAAACTTTATTGCTTATACAAAAACTGACTTTGAAGGATTGGCTTATTTGAATCTTGTTGATTTTGATGCGTTATATGGACATCGTAGAGATCCAATTGGTTATAAAAATGCTTTAGAAGAATTTGATCAACAACTGACAGAGTTAATTGAAGTATTGGATCAAGATGATTTATTGATAATTACTGCTGATCATGGGAATGATCCGACCTTTGAAGGATCAGACCATACTAGAGAATACGTGCCTTTACTTGCTTACAATAAGCGTTTATTAGGAGGACCTATAGAGATTCGAGAAACGTTTGCGGATATCGGTCGTACCATTACCGAGAATTTTCAAACAAAACATGCTACTTATGGAACTAGCTTTTTAGATGATTTAAAAGTTTAATGAGTATATAAAAATGAAGAGACAATTTAATTTGTCTCTTCATTTTTTTAGTTTTTCTTCAATTCTAAATTCTTTTTTGCATCAGCCAATTCAAGTTTTAATTGCCTATTGGCTTCTTTTTTAATTTCTCGTTCTTGTTTATTAATTCCTTTTGAAGCTGTTTTTAAATAGCTCTTATAATTTTTAATCAATGCACCAAATTTTGTATCAATATGACTCATTGTTTTTTCGATTGTTTGTTGCTCATCTTTTAACAATGTATCTAACTCATTCTCAAGATGACGCGCTCGTTTTTCTTCTTGATGTCTTAAGGTTTGATAATTTTTTTCAATGTCAGTAGTAGAACGCAAATAATCTTCTTTATTCATTTGTTCAATGGTCATATTGGCAAATGATGATTGAAATTGTTGTTTTTCTTCTGTAGAGCGATCAATAATCATCTGTTCATTGGTGATGAATTCTTGTTTTAATTCTTCTTTGAGTTCAGTTTGTTTTACAATGAATTCATCATCTGTGTCACTTCTTGTAAACTCTTCAATTTCAGTACGATATTGATTGATCAATATTTCAGGTTCTGAAATACGTTCTTGATAAAATTCTTCGGCTTCTTTTGTAGCTTGTTCTAAGCGTTCATGTGCTTTGCTTAAAGCTTGATTGTTAAGAACTGGGGTCAGATTTTTCGATTCTTCAGAGTGAGAAGTTTCTTCTAAATCATCATATTTCTCCTTTGTCTTATCGTAAAGTGCTTGGAAGGATTGAATCGTTTGATCACGTAAAAGCATTGCATCATCTTGTGCTTTTTCAAATCGAGAGTTTGCTTTATCAATCATTTGTTGGTAACGAGTTATTTGATGATCATTTCTGATTTGCTGTTCAATTTCATCAATTTTCTCATTGATATCATTTGTTAACTCTTCTTTTTGTTTTAAGAATTTTCGATGATCAGCAGGAGAAGTAAACAACATCATTTTATAGTCTAAATCTTCCAGTTGATCTTTTCTTATTTTCTCTAGTTTTTCAATTTCTTGATCATAATGATGTTTGTGTTGTTCTAACTTTTGCAAAGCATAACTGATTTCTTGTTCTTTTGTCAGTTGGATTGATTCTAATCGTATATCGTATTCACCTTTAGCACATTTGATTTGTTGTTCAGCAAATAGCAATTGATTTTCCAATGTTGTTTTGACAAAAGCATCATTAACATCTATCCCACCACTTATACGCGAAACTTGTTCTTCAGCCAAACGTTTTTCATATTCATACAATGATTTAACTTTGATCAATTGTAATTCTTTTTCTTTTAAGGCAACTTCGATTTGAGACTCTAAAGTAATGATTTTTTGTTCACGTTGATCTTTTACTTTTTCACTTTGAATTAAACGTTCATTTTGTCTATTCATGATGCGGTGATCTATCGTTATTAACTGTTTTTCTAAATCGATTTTGAGTAATGATTGTTTGATTTGAAAAATAGCGTCAATCATATCGTTGTATTTTTGTTCCTCGATATCTTTGATTTTGGTCACATATTGATTGATTTGTTCATTAAGCTTTGTAATCAATTCTTCTATATCATTCATAAAAGTCAATTTAGACTGTTCGTGGTTTTTAAGAATATCAAGTTCTAAAAGACGAATGTCAAAACGTATTTTGATGACTTCAAATTTTGCTTTTTTATATTGATCATAAAACGCTTTTGTTTGTAGCAATTGGTTATTGATGTTTTGTTGATCTTTCAATAACTGTTCATAGTCTGTCTGCAATAGATAATTGTGCTTATCTTGTTCATGGTAGATATTCAATAAAGCAAGGCTAAGCTCTTTATCTGATTTACTTTTAATATATTGCTGTTCTAAATTGTATAATTTTTCAAGTGTCGCCGTATGTTCTTTTGTAGTGAGTCTATCAAGTTCATCTTCGATTCTTGAGATTTCTGACTTGCTCAACTTTTCTTCGGCTTTATCATATTCGCGAATCAATGACTTCACTTGGCGATAATCTTGTTTCTTTTCTGCTTCCATAATCATGAATTTAATATTTTTCAATTCTATTTTGGTGTCTTCGCGAGCCATACTTTCTTTGTTGATCTGTTCTTGATGACTCTCATGTAATTCTTTAGACATGCGTTGCTCATAAGCAAAGAAATCATCTTTAATTTTCGTTTGTTCTTTTGTGTATTGTTCATGTAGCGCTTGCATTGAATCAATTAATGTTTGTTTTTTTTCAATGAATTCTGATTCAATTTTTTGATCGATGTCTTCATCTGAATTTTCAGTGTAGAGAGTTAAACCGTTGACTAAAGAGGCATCGCTTAAAGTTTTTAACAAATCATTTCGCAATTGTTCGATTTGTTTCTCTTTCGAAAATAAATCAGTTTTTAGCGTTTCTAATGACGAAGCCTCATTTCGGATAGACTCCATTTTTTTTATGTACTCGTCGACCATAATGTTTGTCACTTTATTTGCCGCATGATGAACATATGAGAAAAATTGATTGGCAGAAGTAGTGAACTGGAATGTACGAGTACTTATATTGTGTTGTGCAGCTAATAAGTTTTCTTGAATTTGTTTTGTTTGTTCTTCAAGAAGATTGATGGTTTTTGGCAATTTGCTTGCTTCGTAAAATCTTAGAGATTGTTTAGCTTTGAAAACATCTTCTTTGGTTTTAAGCATCTGATTGAGCTGACGAATCAATGTTTCATGATCAATCTCATCGATTTCTTGATTTAGATGAGCAACTTTGGAGTCGAATTCATCAATCTTATCCTTTGTATCTTGCATTCGTTTATCACGATCTTTGGCTATTTTTTTATTTGATTTCGCAACGTGATCAACGAGTTTTTTTAAGAGGTTGCTTTCAGTAACCAAATCACTCTCAATAATGGCAGAAATATCTTTGTTTGCTCGTGAAATAATTTTTGGTAATGTAGTTTTAATGAATTTTGCCATCTAAATAGCCTCCTTTCATGATAAATTTTTGTTTAGTCGATGAAGCTGTTGGTTCAATTCTAATGTGTTTGATTTCATTGACTTGATTGTTTCTTCATAGGAAGATTGAAGAAGATCAAATAATGCTTGATGTAATAATTGAAATACATTGATTTCTTGATTAATGTTTTTTGAGTATGATTTTTTCATCTTTTCAATGTGTTGGTTTAGTTGATCAAAAAACTGGTTGTATTCCACGCGGATTTCTTGGTCAAATGACTCAATGATATGGCGTACCATTTTTTTATTTTCTAAAAGTTCATCACGATTAGATGTTTCCTTATTTTCAAACGTACTTCGTAATTCTTGCATTTCTTTTTGAATTTCAGGATTCGCTAAATGATTCTCATGACCAAGTGTAGTAGTAGCCTTGTATAATTTGTCCTTGAGTTCCTCATTATGAATTTCAAGATCGATTTCAGCTTGTTTTATCGCTTCATTAATGGTCATAATCTCTTCATCTATGATTGCCTGCTTACGGTTTAGTTGATCTTGTTCCTTGGCTTTCAGGTTTTCAATTGTTGTTTGTTCAATTTTTTCTTCGAAGTCCAAAATACGTTTTGCTTCGAGGAGTTTCTCTTCAAAGGTCTGTTTGATTTCTTTTTCTTCAGTTTTCAGTTTATTCAACGATTGGTCAAGTTCTTCTAATTTTTTTACTTCACCTTTTTCACGTTGTTCATCTAAAGCAGTAAGATGTTCTATAGAAGGTGCAATTTTCTCTTCATATTCTTTTGTCAAGGCGTCAACTTCATTTTTTTCGGTTTTATCAAGGTATTCCTTTTTATCTTGTAATTCTTGAATTTGATCATCTAGCGCAAGATATTCTTCCTTTTCCTCATTGGATAACTCGCTTAATGCTTGCTCATGTGTTGCGTTTATTGGACGTAATTTGTTTTGTAATTCTTGATCCAATTTGCTTTTTGCTTGTGCTTGGTTCTCTTTTGCTTCTTTAATAATCATGTTATCTTGTTCAGTCATTGGTTTGAACAATTCATTGATTTCTTTTGCCAATTCTTTCATTAAATGTGACAAACTAGTGTTCGTCTCAGCATGAATAGCGCTAAGTGCATCTATAAAAGAAGTAGTACTTTGGAATTTTTGTTTGTCAATTTTTCTTAAAGATTCATTTAAAGATACGACGTAAGATTTTACTTGTTGATCACGTGCTTTTTTGATTGTTGTAATCTGTTTGTCAAAATCTTTAATTCTTTTTTCTAAGTCTTTAGTAAGTCTACGTTGGGCACTGGTGTCAATGCTTAAAGATACTTGATCTTCGAGTGTTTCTTTGGTGATTGTAAATAATGTGTCAACAGTATTTAAATACACATCGTAAAGCCCAAATATCGTATTCGTTGTATTGGTTATAAATTCTTCTGAATCGTAGATGTTGAACAAGGTCTCTAATTCATCGATGTTCGCGTAATTTGATAATTGTTCATTGAACTGATCAGTGAAATTGGTTAGTATTTGTTGTAAGTTTTGTCCTTTTTTCTGTTGGTATCCTTGCCATTTTTGAATATTACTTTCTGGTACTTTACATTCACGTTCAAATGCTTCTTGTAATTTATCTAATTGGATTTGATGTGCAGCTTTTACTGCTTTAATTTGTTCGTTAAATGAATTAACCAATGCTTGTTTGCGTTTGATAAAACGCATCTTCACATCTTCTTTATCTTTGTCAATTTGCTTAATTTTTTGGTCTAATGTTTTCATTTGCTCATGATATTTTTGTTCAATCATGTGTGCCTCTAAATCGCGCTTTTGGAGCAACTGATCCATTGACTGTGAAATCTCTTTGCGTAGAAGAAGTTGGCTTTTTTCAGCTTCAAAAGGAGCTTTTTCTTTTTCAACTTCGATTTTATTTATGCTGTGTTCAAGTGTCAAAAGTGATTGTTTTTCATCATGTTTTAAAGAGTTCTCACGTAGATGATATATTTCTTTTGCTCGTTGGAATTTCTTCTTTGCTTCCTCTAAATGGAGTTTTGTCTCAGCCTTAATCTTTGTACTTGTAATCTCAAAATCATTGTCTAAACGTTTTTTGTCATGTTCTAAAGTGAGCACTTGGATATCGTGTTCAAGTTGTTGATTGATCAAATCTATTTCATGTTCCTTATTAAGTATTTTGATTTGAAAACGGTTTTTTATCTCTTGTAAAGCAAGATTCTCTTCGAATTCGTTTAAAGCAATTTCTTTTTGTGGTTCAGATAAATCAATTGCTCGGTCTAAACGATCGATTTCTTGATTTTTATGATGAAGTTCTTCTAAATGATTTTTGATTAATGAAATCAAGGTTTGTTCAAAGGTTAATATTTTTTGATTAAATGTCTCAACAAAACTAATCATATCAGATGTTGATCTTTCAAGATGTTGATGGAGTTTTTGATGAATCACTTCCATTTTCGTAAAGACATTGTTTTCTAAATGATAAATTTGCGTACTATAATCATAGATTTCTTTAAAATCATTCTTTAAGAAAGTTTCAAGTTTGTCAAGGTTTGTCATTTCATTGTCTAATATTTGGCGAAGACCACTTTGCTCATAAGAAAGAAGTGCAAGTTTTCGATCTTTGATTGTCTCTTCAATCAACTTGTAAAGTTCAAAACGCTCTTCAAAGAGAGTCAAACGACGTTTTTGGTTTTTTTCATGTGTTTTACTACCTTGTTCAATCAATGTTTCTTCTTCGTTGGTTCGGAATTTAAAATCTGATTGCAGTTGTTCAATAGTGTGTTGGTATGTATCTTTTAGCAAAATCTCTTGTTCTTTGATCGATTTTAGCATTGGTTGATAGTGATTCACATAAGAAGCTTTGATTGAATCAATAAAGTTTTCTATTTGTGACATATAACTGTTTGCTTTTTTATTGGCAGCTTGATGTGTCTTCGAAGCATTGTCTTGCGCTTCTTTTTCATCTTTTTGTGTGGTAGTAATATATTTTTGAATGTCTTTAATAAACGATTTTTTTGCTTTTTGTAAGGTTTTTTGTAAACTTTCTGTAAATTTGACGACTGAATTGAATTCGTCATCTAAAGAATTGATATGTTTTTTATACGTTTGATTATATAAATTGTTTTTTTCATTAGAAAGAGATTGATATGAATCAAGTTTTTCTTGATATACATGAACATTTTTTAAGTAATCATCATGCAAGATTGCAAGTTCTTTATGTAGTTCATCTCTTATAGCGTCAATGTCTTCTTTATAGATAATTGACTCTTCATTCGCTTTGGTTTTTAATTCTTCAATTTTCAATTTTAAAGATTTTTTAATTTCCTGGTCAGTTTTTTTTAATTGTGCTAGCTTGTTGGTATTTGTTGTCTCAATCTTGGCAATAGCTTTTTTCACTTCACCATCAATTTTGTTTAGTTTTGACTGAGCCTTTTTTTCCTTTGTTAAAAAGCCTTTGTGTAAACGCAAAGACTTGGTTTCATAAGATTTTTTTAAGCGAGTTAATTTTTTTTCAAACGGTGCAATTTGTTGTTGATATTCCGATTCAATATCAAACGTTGTCATTTGTTTTCTTGTTGTTTTTTCGTCGCTCATTTGTTGCACCTCCACTATGCATAATAGCGCTTATAACGTACTTTATTTTATCATAAAAGCGTTTTTTTTACAATAAAATAATGATTTGAGGAAGTGAATTTGATTTGAAAAAATTTTTTCAAGTCAAACAATTTTGGTTTTTGGTGAGTTTTATTGTATAATCTTTAAGAAGAAATAAATTGTCATAGAGATTAACCGATTAGATGGAATAAAAAGGAATAGGAGACGATGATATGGAAAGAGTTATCACGGAAGATTTGTTAAAAGAAGATCTTGAAAACTTATCACTGCGTCCAAAGTATCTTAAAGAGTATATTGGTCAAACTGAAGTAAAAGAAATGATGGATATATTTATTCGTGCAGCTAGAAATAGAAATGAAGCGTTAGATCATGTCTTGCTTTATGGACCACCAGGCTTAGGTAAAACCACTCTTGCGAATATCATTGCCAATGAAATCGGCGTGAATATAAAAGTTACAAGTGGACCTTCGATAGAACGTAGTGGAGATTTGGCAGTCATTTTAACAAGTTTAGAACCAGGCGATATATTATTTATCGACGAGATTCATCGTTTGCCTCGCGTAGTAGAAGAAATTTTATACCCAGCAATGGAAGATTTTGTGATTGATATCATTGTTGGTCGTGATACGACCAGTAAATCGATTCGAGTTGATTTGCCTCCATTTACTTTGATTGGCGCTACAACAAGATTTGGTGATTTAACAGCGCCATTAAGAGATCGTTTTGGGGTTGTCCATAAATTAGAGTATTATACCAATGAAGAACTTCGTCAAATTTGTGAACGAACTGCCTCAATTTTTGAATGTGAGATTCATGAAGATGCATTAGAAGAAATCGCAATGCGTAGCCGAGGAACACCACGTATCACAAACCGCTTGTTTCGTCGAGTCAGAGATTTTGCGGATGTGTTGAATGATGGAATTATTAGTGTAGATATTTGTAAACATGCACTTGATAAATTGAATATTGATGAAATTGGTTTAGATAGTAAAGATTATGCTTTCTTAGAAGGCATCATTGATCATTTTAGTGGAGGACCAGTTGGATTAGAAAGTATTGCAGCTTCTATTGGTGAAGAACCGACAACAATTGAAGATGTCTATGAACCTTTTTTATTACAAAGAGGGTTCATCAAGCGTACTCCTAGAGGACGCGTTGCTACAGAAAAAGCATATAAACACTTAAAAAAATCGCATAATATGGGGTTGTTTGAATGAAAGTAGAAGATTTTGATTATCAGTTACCAAAAAGATTGATTGCCCAAACACCGCTTGAAAATCGTAGTGATTCAAGATTGCTTGTGTTAAACAAACATCATGGAGAAATCAAACATGATGTTTTTCATGCGCTGTCTAATTATCTACATCAAGGAGATGTACTAGTCTTTAACAATACATCTGTGATTCCTGCAAGATTGCTAGGTGTAAAAGAAGGAACTGGTGCATCAATAGAAGTATTACTTCTTACACAAAAAAACAATGATTGCTGGGAATGTTTGGTAAAAAAAGCAAAAAAAGTAAAAGTAGGTACCGTGATTTCTTTTGGAGAAGGATTATTAAAAGCAACCTGTGTTGAAGTAAAAGAAGAAGGTCTAAGAGACTTTAAATTTACTTATGATGGCTTATTTTATGAAATCTTAGATCAATTAGGGGAAATGCCTTTGCCGCCCTATATCACAGAAAAACTTGAACATCCTGAGCGTTACCAAACTGTTTATAATAAACATAAAGGTAGTGCCGCTGCGCCAACTGCGGGGTTACATTTCACAAATGAGTTACTAGAAAGTCTAAAATCAATGGGTGTTGAACTAGTATATGTTACTCTTCATGTAGGGCTAGGAACATTTAGACCGGTATCTGTTGATGATGTAGAATCTCACAAAATGCATGAAGAGTATTATCATATGCCACAAGAAACGGCAGACATTCTCAATCAAGCAAAAGCACATAACCGTAGGATTATTAGTGTTGGAACTACATCCTTAAGAACATTAGAAACAATTTTAAGAGACCATCCTACATTTGTTGAAGATAGTGGATTTAGTGATATTTTTATCTATCCAGGAAAAGAAATCAAATCATCAGATGGATTGATCACCAATTTCCACCTACCAAAATCAACATTGTTGATGTTGGTGAGTGCAATGTCTTCTAAGAAGATCATTATGGATGCATACAAGGAAGCCATAAAAGAAGAATATCGATTCTTTAGCTTTGGAGATAGTATGTTTATTACAAATGAGTAACGGTCTTCCGTTGCTCATTTTTATTACTAAAGATTAAGTATAATAAAAAATCCCACCAAAACAATGATTTGGTGGGATTTTAACTTTTTATCTATTCTATCGGTTTTAATTTTGCAGTAAAATGTCTTAATACAGGTGGTTCATATTCAAAGGTTAATCCTTTTAATTGTTCACGTCGTTTAAAGACTTCAATGACACCTGATGCTACAACATCCAAATGTTTATAAGTATACGTTCTTCTCGGAATTGTTAAACGCATTAACTCAAGTGGACTTTCTAAATTTTCATGTGTATCAGGATTACGTCCTAATAAGAAAGATCCAATCTCAACAGCGCGCACTCCAGTTTCCAAATACAACGCATTCGTGACACTTTGTGCAGGAAATTGATGATATGGAATATGTGGTGCGAACTTTTTACAATCGACAAATACCGCATGGCCACCAGTTGGATACTGAATTGGAACACCTGCATCACGTAAACGGTCACCCAAATAACGTACTTGATCCAAACGATGACGTAAAAAATCTTCTTCAAGCGCTTCTTTTAAACCAACCGCCAAGACTTCCATATCTCGACCAGTAAGTCCTCCATATGTAGGAAAACCTTCCATTGGAACAATGTAAGTGCGACATTGATTATACAAATCTTCATTATCTTTGATGGCGATGATTCCACCAATATTTGATAATCCATCTTTTTTTGCACTCATTAAAAAGATATCAGCCAAATCAAACACTTCACGTGCGATTTCCTTCACTGTTTTCTCATGATATCCTTCTTCACGCTGTTTGACAAAATAGGCATTCTCTGCATATCTCGCACCGTCAATAATGACAGGAATATCATATTTGCGAGCAATCGCAACTGTTTTTTTCATATTATCGATGCTAACAGGTTGTCCACCAGCAGAATTATTGGTGATGGTCATAATAATACCTGCAACATTTTCTTTTCCTTTATCGAGTATAATTTCTTCAAGTCGTTTTACATCAAAGTTCCCTTTAAAAGGGTGATATGTTTCCGTATCAAAACATTCATCAATCACACAATCAATTGCTCGTGCACCAGCAATTTCCACATGTGCTCGAGTTGTATCAAAATGCATATTTGAGATGAACACCATTGAATCATGTTTGACAAGCTGTGGCAACATCACTTGCTCTGCTCCACGTCCTTGATGTGCTGGGATGATGTATTTATATCCAGTAATATCTTTGACGACTTGTTCAAATTTAAAGAAACTACGACTTCCAGCATACGCTTCATCACCTTGCATCAATGCAGCCCACTGAAAATGACTCATCGCACCAGTTCCACTATCAGTCAATAAGTCAATATAAACATCTTCACTACGTAAAGAAAAAGGATTATATCCAGCTTCTTTTAAATAGGTAATTCTTTCTTCTTTTGTTGTAATTTTTATAGGCTCAACCATCTTAATACGGTATGGTGGAGCGACATATTCTTTGTTCATATTTTTCCTCCTGTCTATCTTTCCAAACGTTATTATACATTATAATGTTAGCGTTTACAACTGAAAATAAAAAAGAAAACACGTTTCACGCGTTTTCATTCATTGGTGTAATGTATTTAATCATATAAACAAACGGTGTATCAAGCGCGGCAACAATCAACTTAATAATGTATGTTGTGATAAAAATACTAAATACAATTTCAAGATCATAAAGTCCCAAAAAAGCAATAGGGACAAAGATACTTGTATCAATCAGTTGTGATAAAGCAGTAGAACCGTTGTTACGTAGCCATAGCAATTTATTGCTTGGAAATCTTGTTTTGATTTTTTGAAAAATATAAACATCAAACAATTGACTGACAATATAGGCAGTCAAACTTCCCAATGCGATTCTTGGCATCACTGAGAAAATCGTTTCGATGCTTCCATGAGCAAAATCATCTGGTGCAGGAATAAATAAGATGGCGAACTGCATGATAATCACAGTCGCTAACAAACTAAAGAAGCCAATATAAACAGCTCTTCTAGCCTCTTTCACACCATATTTTTCACCCAATGCATCGGTGACCAAAAATAGTGTTCCATACATAATATTCCCAAGTGTGGCTGTGACAATCAAACCAAAACCACTGAATTCAATTGTTTTTGTTACTTGAATATTAGCCAAAATTGTACCAAGTGCAATCCATGCAAATAAACCTGTTTTACCAAACAATTTATAAGCGAATACAATCATAATAAAATTGAGAATTGCAAAAATAAACCATAAAATTTCATTAGACATTATACTACCTCCTAGTTTTGTTATCGCAGGATGGTTTCGAACTGCGTGCATTAAGAGGATAGCAAGCAATTCAAAAAATGTCAATTTATTTCACTTAAAAATCAACGAATTTAAAAAAGTCTTAGTTTTTTTCTTAATTTCATAGATTTTCTTGTATAATGGTGATAATGAATAAAAGCGGTGATGAGATGAAAAGACTAGGAATTGATATTGGTAGTACAACGATAAAAGCGGTCGTTATTGATCAAAATAACGAGATTATTTATCATGATTATAAACGTCATAAAAGCAATGTTGCATCTTCCTTAGAACATTTACTAGCGTCTATTGAAGGTGCTTTTGGTGCGGAAGAATTTTTCATCAATTTCACTGGATCAGCGGGTATGATGATTGCCAAACAAATCGATGTTCAGTTTACCCAAGAAGTCATAAGTGCGACTAAAGCATTGAAAGAAGAAGCGCGTTACTTTGATGTTTGTATTGAACTAGGTGGAGAAGACGCAAAAATCATTTTCTTTGATGGCATCAATATTGAGCAACGAATGAATGGAACTTGTGCCGGTGGAACCGGAGCATTCATCGATCAAATGGCTTCATTGCTTAATGTCAATGTAGAAGAATTGAATAATTTAGCAAAAGACTATGACTCTTTATACGATATTGCTTCTCGATGTGGCGTATTCGCTAAAAGTGATATTCAACCCCTCATCAATCAAGGAGCATCACATGCGAATATTGCCGCAAGTATATATCAAGCAATTGTGAATCAAACGATTGCCGGACTATC
>DFNN01000149.1 GCA_002376065.1 Caryophanales bacterium UBA3566 | reverse complement strand
AAATCAATGAAAATAAAATAGTAGATATTAGTGAAAAAGATATTGACGAAGCGAAAAAAATGGGCGCAATTGCTGAGTTTGGTGAGAAGTACGATGCTAAAGTCCGTGTCATTGATATGGGATATACAGTTGATTTATGCGGTGGTACTCACGTTGAAAACACTGGTGATATTGAACGTTTCGCGATTGCTTCAATCGAAAATAAAGGAAGCGGAATTTATCGTATTGTTGGACATGCAAATGACAGTGTAGAAAACATAAGAAAACAGTTTGTTGGGTATCAAAAAGAAATGCAAAAACTGCTTGATAAAGCCGATAAAATTATTCACGAGGCAAAAGAGCATGATATCCATTTACAGTTTACCTTTGAACCAAATAATGAAATCAAAGGTTCGTATCAAGATGTCATCGACAAACGTGAAGAATATGATGCGCTGAGTGAACGTGTCCGTATGTTTGAAAAACATTATGAAGAATTGCGTCGCGATCAAATGTATAAAAATATTGATCAAATCGTTGGTGAAGCAAAAAACAATATATTGGTGAAACGAATGGAAAATATTGATAAGAAATTATTGAAACCATTTGTTGATCGCTTGAGTGATCGTTTGCCAAATGGATTTATTTTGCTTGCGAATGTATCAGAAGATAAAGTAACCTTTATTGCCAAAAGTAACAATGATATTCATGCGGGAAATATTGCGAAGAAAGCTGCCCAAATTACTGGTGGTAATGGGGGCGGTAGAGCTGATTTTGCACAAGCTGGAGGACAAGATATATCCAAAGTGGATGAAGCACTAGCGGCAATCAAAGAGGAACTCTTGTGAGAGTCCTTGGATTAGATTTGGGAAATAGATCTCTTGGGGTCGCGTTAAGTGATCCTGAGGGGTTTTTGGCAAGACCATTTGAGACATTCAAGTTTGAGGACAAAGCATTTGACCAAGCAATAGACTATACGGTACAATTAATTAAAGACAAGAAGATTGAGAAGGTTGTACTAGGTTATCCGAAAAATATGGATGGATCACTTGGTGATCAAGCAAAGATTACTTTGGCATTTAAAGAACAACTAGAACAATTGATTAATGTAGAAGTGATTTTGTTTGATGAACGACTGTCATCAAAAATGGCTTCGAACATGATGATTTCACAGAAATTATCACGTAAAAAACGAAAAACAAATATCGATAATATGGCCGCGACTGTGATTTTGCAAGGCTATTTAGATCGAACTTAGGAGGAAGAATATGGACGAAAAGACATTTACTGTAATTGATGAAGAAGGTAATGAGGTTCTTTATGAAGTAGTCTTAACATTTAAAAATGATGAGACGGAAAAAAGTTACGTGATTTACAAATTGCCTGGTGAAGACAAAGATGAGGTATTCGCCGCAATTTATGATGAAGACGCCAAAGATGGTGGGAACTTAATCCAAATTGAAACTGAAGAAGAATGGGACATGGTTGAAGAAGTCTTAAACACATTTTTAGAAGAAGAAGAGTAAAAGTGACAAAGTATTTTTCGTCACTTAATCAAGATATCAATCTTCCAGTGCTAAAGGAATTAAGAAAAAAAGCAGTGGAAGATGATGTCCCGATTATTCAAGAAGATGGGTTAAGATTTATCAGACAATTGCTGACAATAAAAAAACCAAAACGGATTTTAGAAATTGGCACTGCGATAGGCTATAGCACTATTGCAATGGCCCTTTTTAGTGATGCGTTTATTACGACAGTTGAGCGTGATGAAATGCGTGCTAATGAAGCGAAAATGAATATTGAAGAAGCTGGGTTATCTGATCGAATTCAGTTGATAAAAGGAGACGCGCTTGAAATCGACATCACTCAGTTTAAAGCAGTTGATATCTTATTTATTGATGCCGCAAAAGCACAAAATATTAAATTCTTTGAACAATATCAATCATTGGTAAAAGAAGGAGGCTTAATCATTACTGACAATTTACTATTTCATGGTTTATTTGATGAGGAAGTTGATAGTCGTAATGTTCGCCAGTTGCTAAGAAAAATCAATGATTTTAACGAATATATTCTAGATAGAAAAGGATACGACACTGTCATCTATGAAATTGGTGATGGAATGAGTGTTAGTATCAAAAAAGGAGGCAACCGATGAAATTTGCCGTAACGCCTTATACGATCAAATCAATTCCGAAATTCGTAGAAGCTGGCGTAGATATTTTCATTATGGGAAATGAAGCATACGCTAACCGTTTGGTTCATTCATATTCAAATCTTGAGTTAGAAGAAGCGAGTAAGTTGATTGCGAGTTTGGAAAAAGAATTATACATATCAATGAATATTATGATGCACAACAAAGATATTGATGATATCAAACAGTTTTTAGGTTTTGTAAAGACACTAGATATATCAGGCATCATTTTTGGTGAAGTTGGTGTCTATCAAGTAGCGAAAGAAATGGCGATGGAAGACTTATTGATTTATCATCCTGAAACACTCAACACCAATTTATATGATCCAATATTTTGGGATCACCTTGGAATTAAAGGTGTCACGATTTCTAAAGAAATTACGTTGGAAGAGATGAAAATCATCTGTAAAGATAGCCCCCTTGAAATGTCGATGATTGGACATGGTCATCTTAATATGTTTCATTCAAGAAGACCATTAATTGAGAATTTCTTCAAATATAACAGAAGTGAATATGAAGATTTAATCAATAATCGTAACTTGCGTATTGTTGAAGAAATTCGTAATGAAGCTTATCCGATTTTTCAAGACCTTCATGGTACCCATATTTTTCGTGATAAAGCCTTAGAAAGTTTTCAAGAAATTCAAAGTATTCGTGAAACATTGGATGTGTTTATCATCGACGGGATTTTTAAAGACGATGAATATTTATTAAAAGTCGTCAGCGAATATCAAGCAATATTAAACCAAAAAGAACAAACTCTGGCAGAAGAAATATCAAAAAAATACCAAGAAGACCACGATAGTGGATTCTTATATAAGAAGACTGTTTATGATAAATATTAAAACATTAAAGAAACCTGAATTATTGGCTCCTGCCGGAGATTTAGAAAAACTTAAAGTAGCGCTGATTTATGGCGCAGATGCAGTATTTATAGGGGGAAAGAAATTTTCATTACGCGCTCGCGCTTCAAACTTTGATTTACCTGACATTAAAGAAGCTTGTGAGTTCGCACATAGATTACATAAGAAGGTCTATGTGACGACAAATATATTGCCACACAACGACAATTTAGATGGATTGGTTGAGTATTTAAAAGACTTAGAACAAATTGGTGTAGATGCGATTATATGTGCGTCACCGGTGATTATTGATCATGCGAAAAAACACACCAACTTAGAGATTCATATTTCAACTCAACAATCAGCTACAAACTATCACAGTGTCAATTTTTGGCAAAATGTGGGGGCAACTCGTGTTGTGTTAGCAAGAGAATTGAATAAATATGAATTAAAAGAAATTAGAGAACATACAACTTGTGATATGGAAGTATTTATCCATGGTGGAATGTGTGTATCTTATTCTGGTCGATGTACATTATCCAACAACATGACTGATAGAGATGCGAATCGTGGAGGATGTGCTCATAGTTGTCGATGGAATTATGATTTGTATGATGGGTTAAAAAAACTCAATCAAGAAATTCCTTTTTCAATGAGTTCAAAAGATTTACAGACGGTCCGTCAAATTAGTGATTTAATTGATATTGGTGTGGATTCTTTGAAAATAGAAGGTCGCATGAAATCCATTCATTATATCGCTACGGTGGTTCATACATATCGTAAATTAATCGATGATATTTGTGATGATTTTGACATCAATTTACCGAAATACTTACTTGAAATACGAAAAGCTGAAAATCGTCTTACTTCTCATGGGTTTATGGAAGGAATGACAACAATTGATGAACAACTATACAATATCCGAAGTGAAAATCCTACCCAAGAGTTTATTGGGATTGTGAGAGATTATAATGAGGATACACAAGTAGCGATTGTTGAACAACGTAATCACTTTGAATTAAATCAAGACGTTGAAGTCTTTTCTCCGAGGTATGAGCCATTGAAATTTAAAGTTGATTTTATGCAAGATGAAGATGGGGAAGATATAGATATCGCTAGGCATCCTAAACAATTACTGAGAATTAAGATTCCTTTTGCGGTACAACCATACGATATGTTGAGGAAAATTTGATATTTAGTTGCATTTTTCTTATTTTCCTATATAATATATTTGATTAAAATGACGAAGGAGTAATACTCCTTTTGTCAAAAAAGGAGTAAAAGATGAATAAATCTGTGATTATTGCGGTCGCTGGTGGAAGTGCGAGTGGGAAAACAACCGTAGTTGATAAAATCATCGAAGGATTTGATTCTTTAGATGTGACAGTCATCAAACATGATGATTACTATAAAGACCAATCTTATATGTCAATGGAAGAACGTTATAAAGTCAATTATGACCATCCATTTTCTTTAGACAACGACTTAATGTATCAAGATATCTTGAAACTCATTAAAGGGGAAACCATTACAAAACCAATTTATGATTTTGAAGCGCATACGAGAAGTGATAAAACCGAAGAGGTTGCGCCAACCAAAATCATTATCCTTGAAGGAATATTGATTATGGAAGATGAACGTATTCGTGATTTATGTGACATCAAACTCTTTGTTGAAGCAGATGATGACTTGAGATTTATCCGTCGTTTACAACGTGATATGGAAGAACGTGGACGTTCTCTTGATAGTGTCATTTCACAGTATTTAAATACCGTAAAACCGATGCATTTTGCATTCGTGAAACCAAGCAAACGCTACGCAGATGTGATCATTCCAAATGACAAAGATCACGATGTCGCAGTAGACTTGATCATTACCAAAATAAAATCTATCATTTCATCATAAATTATAGTATAATAAAACCGTTATGGAGGTCGTAATATGGAAGCTACTTATAAACTAACCGAGCAAGGGTTAGCGAATTTAAAAGAAGAATTAGAGACGTTAAAAACTGTCGATCGTAAACGCAATTTAGAGGCATTAAAAGAGGCCCGTGAACAAGGGGATTTATCAGAAAATGCGGATTACGATGCAGCACGTGATGAACAAGCTCGTATCGAATCGAGAATTAAGGAAATTGAAGGCATTCTCAAGAATTATGAATTGATTCGTGAAAATACAAGTAAACGTGTGAATATCGGAAAAACGGTCACGATTAAAATTGCCGACCAACCGAATGTGACATACACCATTGTTGGATCACTTGAAGCGAACCCGTTAAAAGGTAAAATTTCAAATGAATCTCCAATCGGTCGTGGAATCATCGGTAGTAAAAAAGGGCAAACAGTGACAGTGAAAACAGAGACAGAAAAAGAACTGAAAGTAAAAATCATTGACGTAAAATAAGAATGTCTTGGACATTCTTATTTTCATTATAGGAGGAACTATGATTGGAATAATTGGCGCAATGCCTGAAGAATTATCGCATATTTTAGGGTTATTAGTAAACCAAAAAGAAGTAATAGTTCAACGTAAAACATTTTATCAAGGTCAAATTCATGAAAAGGATGTTGTTGTTGTTCTTGCAGGAATAGGAAAAGTCAATGCGGCGATGACTACCACATTATTGCTTTCAAATTTTGCATGTGAAGAAGTCATCAATATTGGGGTAGCCGGTGGACAAAATCATGTGGTGCAAGAAGATATTGTGATTGGTGAACATATCGTACATCACGATGTTGATGTGACAGCGTTTGGAAAATACTCATATGGTCAAATACCCAATGATCCGCCTTTTTATCGAGCAGATGAAACAATGGTGAAACGTGCAAGAAAAGCAATTGATGATTTAGGATTTTCTTACAAAGTGGGAATGATTGCTTCAGGAGATCAATTTGTTTACTCAACTGAGAAATTAACAGACATCAATACGGTCTATCATAATATCTATGCGATTGAAATGGAAGCAGCCGCTATCGCACAAGTGTGCACGTATTTTCAAA
>DFNN01000047.1 GCA_002376065.1 Caryophanales bacterium UBA3566 | reverse complement strand
CCATAAAAAAGCATTTCACCATCAACAATCAACAAATCATAAAAAGTATAAGGATCAACAGAGATCTCATCAATCACATTTACATCAAAATCAGTTTCATACACCGTATTGATATAATCACCTTGATATTCAAGCAAATAAAGTTGCTCACCAACCACCATCTGTTTAATTTTCGGATCAACAGAACCAATCACTGTTTCCTTAGTCTCTAAATCATACCGATATAGTCCATACTGATTATCTACCTCAAGCAACATAAACAAATAATCATCCTTAACCACCGCATCATGATACCCAAAAACATCGACAGAATACAGCGACTCTTCTTTCACATAAAGCAAATCTTTTCCAATCGTCACATAACTCAATAGATGATGATCAAGTTTTAATAACATAATCTCATCACCCTTTAACAACAGCTTTTTATTCACAACCCCAATACTTTCATAAGAATGAAGAACTTCTCCCTCACGCGATAACTTCAACACAACATAAATATCTTCTTCTAAATTGTCACTTGAACGATAAAAAATATACACATCATCCAACACCAATATATCATACATCTCTTCAATTTCTAATAGTCTCGCTTCATCAACCAAACGATCCAAATTGATTTCAAGTTCAACTTTCACATCAGAAGACAACCTCGTAAAAGCATGATAACTCACGCCTCCACTTTTGGCTCTACTCCGACTAATGATAAAGATATCTTCATCATAAGCAATATCAACGATTTTATCATTCGGTTGATGTCCTATATCAATATAAAATCCATCACGCTCTTGCATCACATAATAAATCCTCTGTCTAAAAAACATAAATAAAAACACTATCGCCACAATCACAATATACGCAATGACTTTTTTCTTCATCCAATCACCTCAAATAACATATCATTATAGCACAACAACCTCAATTTAAAAAGCATTGCTTTTCACCAACTAAACAGCGATAAAAAAACCAATAATCGCAGTCATCACTGCATAAAAAACAACTGACACCGTAATCACCAAAAACATATTTCTCGCAAGTAGAGGATGATTGCGCTTGATCATCATCGCAACAATCAACCCAATAAGGGGAAAGAAAAACGCAATCAACAAAAAGACCAAACCAACTTCACGAAGATGATCTCCATGATCAACAACATATGTTTCACTATTCAGTTGTAACTTAGCCCCACAATGAAAACAACTATCGTAATCTTCCATCACATCTTTCCCACAATTAGGACACACTTTCACCTTTATTCCTCCCAATCCAAGATCTTTCTTTGACCTTCCAAACTCCTAATTTCACTCACATCTTGTGAAACTTCAAGAACCCCTTTATATTTTCCTTGTTCATTTCTTAAAGCATAGTAATTGATGACAATAAACTTCCCTTTCATTTGAAGCCAAAAAGAAGCCTTATCTTTTCTTCCTTCTTTAAACGCCTCAACAATCTCATTCACTACATGCACACTTTCAGGTGGATGACATTTATCAACTGCTCTTCCAACTATCGAAGGACTTCTCGGAAAAAAACGATCTTTCGCATTATTAAAAAACACCACTTTATCATGCTCATCTACATAGGTAATATCTATCGGAATATTGTCTAGTGTAAGCTGTAGTTGTTCTTTGGTTAATGACCCAGTGAATGATGAATAAAGCACATCCTCATCTACTTCAACTTCTGTTTCTTTTTGTACTTGTATTTTATCTGTCGGAGTCTTCATATATGCATAACCTATTTCTAAGCACTCGTTATACATCTCATCAAAATCTACTTCATCAAGCAAATAACTCGCCACAGGATACAAAATCAATTCTTGCTTTTGTAATAAACCATACACCAAATAATAAAACTCACCAATCTCTAAGAGTAAATCATGTTCTTTTTCTTCCACATCTTCTAAATACAATAAGATATTTTTTAAACTTTTACGCGCATCATCATGGACACTCCACATCACTTGCAAAGGCATCAACGCAAGTTCTCGTTTTTCCAGTTTTGGAAAAAAGATATTTTGCATTTTCACAAAATGCTTTTTCATCTCATCAAGCTCAGAAAAACGCGTCTGTAATATCTCCTTATTCTTGATGAGATCACGTTCTTTAAAAATACTTTTCATCCCATCAAGTTTGCTTTCAATCGCACGATGTTCCTCTAATATCACCTTAAAGAATTGATGATGTTCATGTTTTCCCCAAGGAAACTCACTGAGTGGAATATGAAATACATTGACAATCCGATCTGCCACTTCTTTGATTTCATCAATCGACATATCACTATCTGTTTGAAACCTCGTCAAACGAAGAACATCAAATGGTGTTACCTCATCGATCGCATCTTTCGCTTCATCATAAGCCTCTCTTAAAGAATCCTTATTCACCAATCTAGTTAAATACTGATCCAATCTTTTGACTCTTTCATCACTTGTATTGATATATTCACTCATCAAATCACCTCTTATATTTATTATTATAACAAACACTTGCATCAACCCAAAAGACAAAGTACAATATTTTAAAAGGAGGCAAACATATGACCATAGATTTTATCATCTTTTTACAATCATTCGCAAATGATGCGGTCATCGCATTTTTTAATTTTATTTCTTTTTTAGGTGAAGAAAGCATGTACATCATCGTCCTTGCGGTATGGTATTTTGCCATCGATAAAAAACTTGGGCAACTCTTTGCCCTTATCCTCGGAATCACCGCACTCATCAATAACACACTAAAGGAATTTTTCTCTGTTCAAAGACCATTTCAAGCATATCCAGATTTGGTCACCAATTATCGTCCAGAAACATCGACAGGACATAGTTTTCCAAGTGGCCATACACAAAACTTTTCAACGATGCTGTTTTCTTTCGCTTTCATCTACAAAAAGTGGATGATTCCATTGGCGATAGTGTTCACCATTTTAATGATGCTTTCGCGTATGTTCTTAGGCGTCCACTTCTTAGAAGATGTGATGGTCGCCGCTATTTTAGGGATCCTCATTGCTTACATGTTGGTCAAACTATATCAAATTAAAGGATTGTTACCAATCAAACAAATCTCTATTGCTTTATTACTGATTACAGGAATCTTCTTATTCATCTTTGAAGCCAAAGACTTCTTTACAAGCTATGGTTTACTTCTTGGATTGACCTTTGGTGTTTTATACGAACATAAATACGTCAACTTCACAATAAGCGTCTCACCCACCAAAAAAGTCTTGCGTGTTATAATAGGATTGGTATTACTTCTAGGATTACAAGTTGGATTAAAAGAGCTCTTTACTCTTATTTTTCCTAACCTAGAGACTTTGAGCAATGTTATCCGTTATTTCTTAATTGGATTTATTGGCTTTGGTTTATACCCAAAAACATTCAAAATATTTAACTGGTAGGTGGAATTATGTCAATTTTTAGAAATCAATTAACATTCAAAGAATACACCAAAGAACATCCAATCACAACCGCAATTTTACTCGTGAATACCTTGATGCTCTTTATCACATTCTTTTTGAGTGTCCGTTATGGCGCAGGCGTAGGGCAGTTTAGTAGCCGTGCATTAATCGAACTAGGTGGACTAGTCCCTGCATTTGTCACACAAAATGACGAATATTACCGACTAATTGCCGCAATGTTCTTACACGGAAGTTTATTACACTTCTTAGCGAACGCCATCATTGGTATTTATGTCTTAAGCGCTGGCTTAGAAAAACTTCTTGGACCATTAAAATTCTTAGCGATTTACATGCTTGGTGGAATCGGAGCTTCCTTGGTCGTCTTATTCACCAATGCTCCAATCTCATTAACGATTGGCGCAAGTGGCGCAATCTTCGCCGTACTCGGTAGTTTACTTTACATCATCATTTACCGTGAAGACTTACTCACCATCCAAGACAAGCAAACAATTAAAACATTGATTATCTTAAATATATTGTTCACCTTCATTGGCGCAAACATTAGTATTGCTGGTCACTTAGGTGGATTCGCAGTTGGATTCTTACTAAGTTATGTACTCATCAAAAGAAATATCTTCCGCGTCATCAATTAACACAACTTTAACAAACAAATTCTTTACATTTCCTTTCAAACATAAGACAATATAATTGAAGCTATAATGATACGAGGATGTGGATATATGAAGTCAGTCATCTATTATTATTCAAAACACGGCACAACCAAAAAAATCGTCGATTATGTCGAAGGAAAACTGCAGATTGTTGATGTGTTTGACATCAACACGATGCCAGAAAACATCAAAACGTTTGATGATGTTTTGCTTTTTACCCCTGTCTATGCAGGAAACATTCCAAGAAAAGTCAAGATGTTCATCAATGAAAACAAAAATGATTTACTTGATCGAAACTTATCGATTTTCCTATGTGGCGCAAACACCAAAGATGAACAAAAAGTCATTGAAATGAATTTTCATGAAACAGTCATCAAACACGCAAACTTCATCAAATACATTGGTGGAGGATTCGATTTTGACAAACTCAATTTTTTAGAAAAACTCGCCGTAAGAATCATCGCAAAACAAAAAGAAAGCAAAGAAAAAATTGATTACGAATTACTAGATAGTCTGCTCAAAAAAAGGTTAGATCAACAATGATCTAACCTTTTTCATACTCTAAAATGTCCCCTGGTTGACAATCTAATACTTCACAAATCTTTTCTAATGTAGAAAATCGAATCGCTTTTACTTTTCCTGTTTTTAAGTTCGATAAATTTACAACACTCACACCAACTTGATCTGAGAGATCATTCAAAGAAATCTTTCTGTCTGCCATCATACGGTCTAATCTAATCACAATCATAGTTTACACCGTTTGGTCGTATTCTTCTTGTAAGTATGCTCCATAATTAAAGATACTAGCAAGCAAGAGTACAACAAATCCTAAGACCAATAATCCAAGATTGATTTCTAAATTTACCGTAATATCAAGTGGCAATAGATGCGCAATTCTCCAAGCAAATGGCAATGTAATCACCGGTAAGATAACCGACAAAGCAACCAATACTTTCCCAATGTGGTACATCATGTGGATATTTTCATCCGCAAATGGTGTTCCTTTTTTTACATGTAATAAGAATGCTTCTACTTTTCTAAACAAGTAAAGGAAACTTCCTAAGTACACAAGTAAAGTCGCACTCGCAAAGATGATTAAGTATCGAATATTTAACGTTCCACTCATACTCTCAATTGGTATTCTCATATCAAGTGTTCCAATATTCATCCTAAACGCATCAATCTCTGACAAATCAATGTTGTATAGCTCACTTGGAATAACAAGCACCCCAAGACTTAGTAATACAAGTGAAGCGATTCCGATTATCATGATAATTTGTGTAATTTTTGTAAGCACCAAGGTAGATTTTAATATTAAGTTGAAATTCTTTTGATCAAATTTTGTTTTCATCATTTTCAACTCCTTTCACAAGTAGTATAATTAATTATTTTATGTTTGTCAACACTTTTTTATCGTTTATCGTTAATTTTTTATATATTATCATAAAATATCTTATCTAAATCATTAAAAAAGCGCGTATCAACGCGCTATGCAGTAAAATTATATTTTTTTAAAAATTCTTGAATAAATGCTATTACCTGTTTATCCTCTTCAAAAAGTGAACCATATTCAATCAAGAAATCTTCTTCAATTTCTGGTAATTTTGAGGTATCTATCTCATCAGGTTTCACCAAAATATTCAATAAATACCCATAATGCTTAATGGTGTCTTCTAAATATTCTTCTACATCATCTTCATAAAGCTGAATTTTTCTGTAAAGCACAAGCAACCTCTTATACACACTTTGTTCAGGCAAAGAATCTAAAATATCACTATATTTGTCAAACTGGTTATTAAACATATATGCTCTTAAAATATATTCTTTACTATGAAAAACATTATCCACATCAATGATTAATAATTTCTCATAATATTGAATCGCTTTTTCAAAGTTCTCTTCTTCTAAATAGAACATCGCAATCGATGATAACCCAAAACAATATTCTCTTAAATCTGAAGGACTTTCTAAATCCCTAGGTTCTTTTTTTATCCATTCATGCTCGACGATTTCAAAGGTATGCGTAAATGCTTCTAAAAAAGCAATACTTTTTCCAGTAATACCATCTTTCACAACCAAATCCATCACAAAAATCAAAATATGATAAGCAAAAGGTTCAACTTGTAAAATCGTATAGGCAATATCGAGTGCATTTTCATGGGTATTTAAGTTCCCTTCAAAAAACAAATTCTCAATATATTTAATCTTATACGGATCAGCATCTTTATTTTCCTGTAAACGAAACAACTCTTCAGCGTCAAACTCTCGATCATACTTTATAATACCTTTGATATTAGATGCTTCAAACACATCTAATAGCTGATTGAGCGCCTCTTCATCTATTTCTTCATCTTCTTCATCCATCAGTAAATCAACCATCCGAAAAGCAAGGTAATTTACCTCGTCTATTTTTGACCAAACACGCATATGTCGATAAAACGTTTCTTGTTCATGTTCACTATATTCTTTATTTGTTGTGAGGATATAATACATCGCACTGATGATGTATCTCACGTCATAGTCATACTTCATGATTTTACCTAAGATTCTCAACACATCTTTTAATAAAAACATCCATTCATCTTTTTCTTCTTCATGTAAAAATGCCAATGTCTGATTATAGTATTTCATCATATCCTGTATATATTTTTCCTCGTTATCCATTTAAACACCTCTAAAAGAATATTTGTTTGTTCGTTTATATCTTAACACATATTTCCACATCACACTAAGAAAAAATCATGAACATTGTCATTTTCGTAGAAAAAAAGTTCGTAACTATGACGAACTTTTTGACAACTCATTTTCTTTTATATATAGTAATATTTCACGTTCTTTTAATGGAACACTTTTCGTAAATCCTTGAATATAATCACATGATAGTGATTTCAATACACCAATATCACTATCTTTTTCTACACCTTCAGCAATGACGTAAAACCCTAGTTCATGGGCAAGTTCAATCGTCGATTTGATGATTTTATGAATGCTTTGTTCATGCATCTGCTTAATAAAATAACGATCGATCTTCAAATAATCTACAGGAAACAAATTGACATAAGCCAAACTACTATACCCAGTACCAAAATCATCAATCGCAAACTTAATTCCTTTTGCTTTAAACTTATCCATGATTTCAACACTTTTTTTCGGATGCTCCATCAAAATTGATTCTGTTATCTCAAAAACCATTCGAGAAGAATCTGCTTTTTCTTGTTCAATAATACCAAATATTTTATTGATGAAAAAACGACTATAAAAATTATTTGCACTTAAGTTCACGGATATTATTACATCTTTATCCAACTTCTTCAACATCGTAAAAGCTTGCCTAATAACAAACTCACTCAAATAATTGATCAATTGTGTATTTTCTATTAGATGAATAAATCTCGCTGGCATTAATAGCCCATGTTCTGGATGATTCCATCTAATCAACGCTTCCAAACCTTCCACTTTATTAGTATTAATATGGTGAACAGGTTGATATACCAAATACATTTCACCATCATCAAGCGCTTTTTTAAAGGCACCTACAATTGAAATATCTGTTTTAGATGGCAAGATACTTTGATCAAATACTGATACTTGTACATGACTACTTTTTGCGATATTCGTTGCGAGAATTGCTTCTTCTATTTTTGAAAAAATAGATTTTCCAGATGCTGAAATCCCAACCACAATTGATAAATGAATTGGAATTTCATCTACCGTAAATGCATCATCAAAAAATCGCATCAATTGCTCTTTGAAATCTCCCTCAAAGGAATGCTCAACAAGCACGACAAACCTTGTAGTATCTATTTGATATAGAGATATTTGTTGATTAAAATGAATCACCAATTTGTCCATCACAGTGATGATCAAATTGTTGTAAAAGTCTTTTCCAAGTAATTCGATGATATCTGAACCGTTCACAATCGAAAACACATACGTTTCATCTTGATATCTATTCAAAAATTCTTCACTACTTAACGATTGATTGATCATTGTAAAAATCGGAATTTTTGTTTCCGAATTTGTCAACGCCATTTTCGTAATCGATTCAGCCTGATGACGGATTCTTGAAGCGAAAAAGCCAACAGTCCCACCAATCACAACAAATATCAACATCCGATAAATCCAGTTCATCAATTCTTGTGATTCACCAGTTTGCACATCAATCGCCATCAATGGCCCTAACAAAAGACCCCCAATAATCGCCGCAAACAATCCACCTCTGACACCGTAAATAATCGCTAGTACGACAATTGGTATATACATCGTATGTGAATACACAAACTTTATTCCACCAGTCAAATGAACAAGTAAATACGTCAATGGAATCAGCGCAATCATGATTCTTGTGATGATCATTTTTGCATAACGTGCAGGATGAATCAGAATCTCGATAAACTTCTGGTTGAAATTTTTCATTATATACCTCGATTCGCTTCTCAAGAAAATCTCCTTATATGGAACTTTTAAATTACAATTTTTCAATCATCCGATCAACTTCATTCTTTACTTCTTCTTCTGTACCAAACTGTAATACTCTATCTGCCATTTCTTTCATATCTTCATATTTCACTTTACCAAAAAGTTCACGAATACGTAAAATACTCGTTGGTGACATACTAAACTCATCTAACCCTAACCCAAGTAAGATCACTGACGCAACTTGATCTCCAGCCATTTCACCACACATACCAGTCCAAATACCTTCCTTATGCGAAGCATCAATGACATTCTTAATTAGTCTCAACAATGAAGGGTTGTATGGTTGATACAAATACGTCACTTTCTCATTCATTCGATCAGCCGCAAATGTGTATTGAATCAAATCATTTGTCCCAATGCTAAAGAAATCTACTTCCTTCGCAAACAAATCCGCAAGCATCGCAACAGAAGGAATTTCAACCATAATACCAACTTTATATTCTCCAACTTTTACATCATCATCGATCAATTCTTTTTTCGCTTCTTCTAATATTTTTTTGGCATCTCTTAACTCACCAAGAGTCGCGACCATCGGAAACATAATATGTAAATTCCCATGTACACTCGCGCGAAGCAATGCACGTAGCTGTGTTTTAAACAATTCCGTTTCTTCCAAACAGAGTCGCAATGCACGATGACCTAAAAACGGATTCATCTCTTTTGGCAAATCCAAATAACTCAGTTCTTTATCTCCACCAATATCAAGTGTACGAATCACCACTTTTTGATTTCCCATTTGTTTTAACACTTCTTTATATGCTTCATATTGTTCATCTTCAGTAGGGAAATCATCACTATTCATATACAAAAACTCCGTACGATATAACCCAACACCTTCCGCACCATTCGAAAGCACACCTTTAACATCTTCAACTGTACCAATATTCGCAGCAAGTTCAACACTGCGTTCATCTTTCGTCACAGTTGCTTGATCTTTATAAGCCATCAAACGTTCACGAATTTGTGCATAATTTTGTTTCATCACTTGATATTCTTTTATTTGTTGGTCTGTTGGAGAAACGATCACATCACCATGAACACCATCAATAATAATTTGATCTCCATCTTTTACTTTCTCTAATACATTCTTTGTCCCCAACACTGCAGGTATTTCTAAACTTCTAGCCATAATCGCACTATGCGAAGTACGCCCTCCTACATTCGTCACAAACCCTAAAACAAATTCTTTATTTAATTGCGCCGTATCACTCGGCGTTAAATCATGCGCAATCACAATCACTTCTTCATCAATCAATGTTGGATCAGACATCTTAACACCCAACATATGAGAAGCTACTCTTGTGCGTACATCTCTTACGTCCGCTGCACGTTCCTTCATATATTCGTCATCCATTGATGCGAATATATTCGCAAACATCTCCGTAACTTCATACAGTGCATAAACAGCATTCACCTTATTTTGCTCGACCATTTCTTTCACTTGAGACGCAATTTCAGGATCACGCAAAATTTGAATATGCGCATCAAAAATCATCGCATGTTCCTCATCCATCGTTTCCGCTGTTTTATCACGAATCACTTTCAATTCTTTCTCACTTTGATCAATTGCCTCTTCTAACTGCTTTAATTCCTTAAGCGGATCACTAACTGACTTTTTCTCATAATCCAGTTCAACATGTTCCATCACAAATGCTTTCGCAATTGCGATACCCTCACTTGCTGCTACTCCATGAATTTTCATCTAATCATCCTTTTTTTATTTATATTATTTTTTATATCATCCAACTTCACATCTAAAAGTTAAAGATTGTCATTTCCAGGTTTAAATACTTGCACAAATAGTTCGAACAAAAGCACACCAATCAATACACCTAATCCATCAATCAGTACATCCACCAACGTTCCACTTCTCGCCGGAACAAATACTTGATGCACTTCATCACTCACCGCATAAAGCAAAGAAATACTCACCGCATATGTATAAATCACACGTTTTCGATAAAAATGTTGCCTCAACGCATTTACAAGTAAAATCACCAACACACTATATTCCCCCATATGTGCCAGCTTCCTCACAAGAAGATGCAACGCATCATCCCCAATATTTGGTATGATTATCCGTACAAAAGCACCAAGTATATCAACAAATCCACCAGATAAACTCGCCGATTCATCACCAGCTTGCGCAGATAATAAAAAAATAAATGCCATCCATAAAAGCACTGATAACCAAGATAGAAAAACAACTGCACCTTTTCTAGAATTCATAATCTAACCCAAACTCTTTTGCCAATTGATTGAACTCATGTTTCAATGCATCATTCAACACCAATCCATCTTTACGCTCAATCCTAGCAAGATACTCTTTTTCACCAGCTGTATATATTCTCTTTTCACCTTTTGCTTTTTTAGAATTTCTTAACTCACTCATAATCTCACTAACAATCCTTTTAAATGTCTCTTTACCCATAAACGCTTCAGGATCAATGGCGATAAAGAAATGTCCTAAACTATAAGGTCTAGATTGTCCTTTTTCATCTATTTCGGTTACTTGTTTCATATAATTTCCCATCTGCAAAGCACTTGATAACACCTCGACAATCGTCGCATATCCATACCCTTTGTATCCAGCAAGTTCTTCACCTTTACCACCAAGTGGATTGAGTGCCGCATCGCCAGACTTTAACATCCTAAGGATCTCTTTACTATCTGTCAAATCTTCTCCATCTCGATCAATCACCATACCCTTAGGAGTATCTACATTGTTTTTCTCATAAAACTCAATCTTACCACGTTGGATAATACTCGTAGCCGCATCTAACACAAAAGGAAACTCATCATTGCTAGGAAACCCCACAGTAAGCGGGTTCGTTCCCAACATATTTTCAACCCCAAAAGTAGGCGCAATACTTGGTCTAGCATTCGTTCCAGTCAAGCCAATCAAATCCTCATCAGTTGCCATTGTTGCGTAATACCCCGCAATCCCATAATGCGAACTATTACGAACACTCACCATCCCAATCCCA
>DFNN01000074.1 GCA_002376065.1 Caryophanales bacterium UBA3566 | reverse complement strand
GAAATTCTGAAGTTCCTTTTTGGATTTCTTCTAATAGTTTTCTAGCATTTCCAAGTCCATGTGCAATTCCAATATTGAGGTCCATATCACCTATCTTAATGGTTGCTTTTCTAACACCTGCTAGACCGCGTAGTTCTTTGAAATCAATGTTTTCCAATGTTTCACCAGTCATCAGTTCTTTCGCTGTACGGACAGCAGCTTCGATCACCCCACCAGTGGTACCAAATATTGCACCTGCACCAGTAGACTCACCTAATATTGAATCGAAGTCGTTACCTTCGAGTTTATTGAATTCAATTCCTGCTTCTTTAATCATATGACCAAGTTCTCTTGTAGATAATACGTAATCTACATTAAAGACATCTTCTTTTGATAGTTCTGGTCTTGCTGATTCTGCTTTTTTCGCTACACAAGGCATAATAGATATGACTTTCATATTGTTTGGATCGATGCCCATTTTTTCTGCATAGTATGTTTTAGCGATAGCTCCTAACATTGTTTGTGGACTTTTACAGCTTGATGGCACATCGATTAAATCTGGAAATTGTTGTTCAATAAATTTTACCCAAGCAGGACAACAACTAGTCAACATTGGTAGTCTTCCACCTGTTTTGATTCGGTGCATTAATTCGTGTGCTTCTTCCATAATCGTTAAGTCTGCGGCGAAGTTTGTATCGAAAACACCATCAAATCCTAATCGTTTTAAAGCACTAACCAATTGTGGTGTAGAAATTGTTCCTGGTTCTAAGCCGAACATTTCACCAATTGCTACACGTACCGCTGGTGCAACTTGAACCACTGTATGTGTTTTTTCATTAGACAGTGCTCGCCAAGTTTTTCCAATATCACTTCGTTCAGTTAATGCCCCGGTTGGACATACAGCAACACATTGTCCACAATATGTGCACGATGTTTCTAGCATATCAAGATTGAATGCTGGAGCAACTGTGACATTAAATCCACGATTGATTGCAGATAATACACCAACTGTTTGCACATCGTTACACATTGTCTCACAACGTCTGCACATTACACATTTGTTTGGGTCTTTTACAATGGCATTTGATGAATAATCAATCGGATAATCCATTTTTTCACCCTTGACATAAATATCACGAATATTTAACTCTTCTGCCAATGATTGCAATTCACAATCTAGATTTTTGATGCATGTTAAACATTCGAATGGATGATTTGAGAGTAGTAATTGTAAATTGTTTCGTCTTGCGTTGATTGCTTTTAATGAATCTGTTTTGATGTGCATTCCTTCGTTTGCAATTTCTGCACATGAAGGTACCAAGTTTGGTCTATTTTCAAGTTCGACAACACAAATACGACAAGAAGCAGTTTTGTTCACGACTCCAAAGTCGTGTAAGTCTAGGTGACATAAAGTTGGGATATGAATGCCAACTTGTTTTGCTGCATCTAAAATTGTGGTACCTCGTGGAACTTTGATGTCCATGTTGTTGATGGTTATATTGATATCACTCATTGGTTTCCTCCTTATGGTTTTTCTATCGCATTTACTGGGCAAGCATCGTAGCATGCTCCACATGCAATACAAGCTGCTTCATCAATGATGTGTACTTGTTTGACTTTTCCAGTGATACAATCAACTGGGCAAACTCTAGCGCATTTGGTACATCCAATACACTTATCATCAATAATTGTGTATGCAGTTTTCTTAGTTCTATATGCATAAGCTTCATATTCTTCTCTGAAGTATTCTAATGTTGATAAAACTGGATTAGGAGCACTTTGACCAAGTCCGCATAAAGAAGTATATTTGATGTTGTTTGCCAGATCTTCTAGAATATCCAAATCTTCAGGTGTTCCTTCCATATTGGTTAATCGTTCTAGTATTTCATGCATGCGTTTTGTTCCAATGCGACATGGTGTACATTTCCCGCATGATTCTTCTTGGGTAAAATCTAAATAGAATTTAGAGATTTCGACCATATCATCGTCTTCATCAAGAACGATCATTCCACCTGAGCCCATCATAGATCCAATGGCTTTTAATGATTCGTAATCAATTGGTGTGTCAAGATGTTGTTCTGTGATGACACCACCTGATGGTCCTCCTGTTTGAACAGCTTTAAACTTTTTACCACCAATAATTCCACCACCGATTTCATAGATGATTTCTCTTAAAGTAGTACCCATTGGGACCTCTACAAGACCTATGTTGTTTATTTTTCCTGCTAAAGCAAACACTTTTGTTCCTTTTGACATTGGTGTACCAATGGTGTTAAACCAGTCACTTCCTTTTAAAATGATGGCTGGTATATTCGCAAGTGTTTCAACATTGTTGACACTTGTAGGTTTATTTTTATAACCTGCTTCACTAGGAAATGGAGGTTTTTTTGAAGGTTCACCTCGTAAACCAGTCATAGAATTGATTAGAGCAGTTTCTTCTCCACAAACAAATGCACCTGCACCAAGACGTATTTCAACGTCAAAATCAAATCCACTTCCAAAGATGTTTGTTCCTAAGAAACCATATTCTCTCGCTTGTGCAATTGCAATTTCAAGACGTTTGATTGCGAGTGGATATTCAGCACGAATATAGATTTTTCCTCTTGTAGCACCTGTAGCGTATCCCCCAATGGCCATTGCTTCTAAGACACTGTGCGGATCTCCTTCAAGTATTGAGCGATCCATAAATGCTCCTGGGTCCCCTTCATCTGCATTACATATAATATATTTTTGATTGACATCTTGATTGTAAGTGTATTCCCATTTTAAACCAGTTGGGAATCCTCCACCTCCACGACCACGAAGTCCGGAATCTTTCATGATTTTGATTACATCTATGGGTGAATATTCTTGTAAAGAAATTGCAAGTGCTTCATATCCTCTAGAAGCTATATATTCAGATATATCTTCTGGATTGATTGTTCCACAGTTTCGAAGAGCGATTCTAAATTGTTTCTTATAGAAATCCATATGTCGATGTGCTTTTACTTTTTTATGGCTTTTTGGATCATCAAATAAAAGTCTTGAAACGATACGTCCCTTAATAATATGTTCCTCAATAATTTCATCTATATCACTTATTTTAACTTTTACATAAAAGATGTTATCTGGTTGAATTTTAATAATTGGTCCTTGTCCACAAAAACCAAAACAACCTGTTTTCAAAATTCTTACTTCATCATCTAAGCCTAATTCTTTGATTTTATCTTGCATAACAATGAGCATTTCATCACTATCTGAGGCAATACAACCTGTACCACCACAAACTAAGACAGTTAAACGTTCTTTCATTTTTACACCTCCACCTTTTCATAAGTTTTTATTAGAAGTGTACCATCTTTATAATAATCTTCATTTACTACAGTATCTTCAATAAAATCATGAACAATATTGCTTGTGATTGGACCATATAAGAGTGGCTCATGATCCGGTTTTCTGACTTCAACGATTGGCTCACTTGTGCATTGACCCATACATCCAACACCAACAACTTTGACATTTTTTAATTTACGTTGATCAATTTCTTGAAGCAAAGCTTGAAATGTATCTTTTGCCCCTGCGCTAATACCACATGTTCCTAATCCAACACGTAGTTCAATTTGATCACCTTCATGTTCACCCTGTTTTCTAAGTGACAACGTACTTTGATAATCTTTTCGAAGTTTTCGAAGTTCTTCTAAGGATTTTACAGCCATATTATCCACGCTCCTTATATGTATTGATAATATCTTTTACCATATCTTTTGTCACATGCCCATAAACTTTCTCGCCAACCGTGACAACTGGTGCTAAACCACATGCTCCGATGCAACGAACATCTTTGACAGTAAAAAGGGTGTCTTCTGAGACATCGTTTTTTTCAACATTCAGTTGTTTTAAAAGTTCTTTGAGTATGTCACCAGCACCTTTAACATAACAAGCAGTTCCCATACATACACTAACCACATTTTTCCCAGTTTTCTTTTCTGTAAAATAAGAGTAAAATGAAACAACACCATTGACTCTAGCCGCACTAACTCCAACTTTTCTAGAAATATAAAGTTGTAGATTGTGAGGAATATACCCGAAAATCTGTTGAGCTTTATGTAAGACGTTAATCAAACTATTGTTGGGGTCTTCTAAAGACGCAATATATTGATCGAGTTTTACGAGTAACGATTGATCGAGTTCGCTAATATTTAGATTTACATTTGACATGTTTTCACTCCTTGAATTTGGTTTCTATTTCAAACTTTCCTATAAAAGCATAACACTTTACTTTTTAGATTTCAAGGCGTTTTTTGTCAATTTAGACCATTGAAAATAAAAGGAAAATAAACGGCTAAATAAAGGCGTAGAACGAGTGTTTAAAAGTGTGTTTTTTTACTTTTTTTACTTACAAAAAAGAAAATGATTTTGATAGAACTTTTACAAGCGTTTTCTTTAATTTTTAACTTCACTCCGTATTTTCTTGATTTTCATCTTCTTTCACATTATTATGTTTATATAATGGAGTGATGTTATGAAATGGACATATAAAGTTTTTATCAGTTTAATTGTTTTAGTCATTTTGATCCTTATATGGTTAATCCCAGAAATGGTGATTTTAAAGATAGCAACCAGTTGTATAATTATTCTTTTCATTATCTTGTATTGGTATCATCATCGCCATCATTTGGTGGAAAAGCAAAAGTTGTATCAACAAAAAGATTATGAGATTTCGATGCTTCATGATCAGTTAAAGGGCTATAAAAAAATTGCCAAAGCTTTAAGAGAACAAAAACATGAGTTTCAAAATAAATCACATGTTATTTTAGGCTTAATCAGAATGAATGAACTTGATAAGGCTAGTGAATATATAATGCAAAATGTGTATACGACGAATTTAACGAGTGATTATTATTTATCACGTATTAAAGATGATCAAATTAGTGCGCTTTTTGTTGGAAAAGAAGTGCAGGCAGTTGAACAGAATTTACAAATCAGATTGACGAATGACTCTTATTTGAGTCAACATCATCAAGGAATATCAAGTGATGATTTGATTGTTGTTATTGGGAATTTGATTGATAATAGTATTGATGCATATCAAGTAAGTAAGAAACCAATCGGTGTGATAGAAGTTCATGTTTTTGAAGATGAAAAGGAAATCTTAATTCGTGTAACAGATGAAGCTGGAGGTATTAAAGAAGAAATCAAAGATAAAATTTTCGAACGCGGTGTGACAACAAAAGCAGGAGACACAAGAGGTACTGGGCTTGCACTTGTAAGAAGCATTATTGAGTATTACGGAGGATATAAAAAAATAGATACATCAAATATTGGTGCGACAATGACTGTTGTCTTACCAAAAGAGAATTAGAGGTGGAAAAAATGAAAATGAAAATTGTGATAGTAGAAGATGACCCGATGGTGGCACATATTCATAAACACTATCTAGAAGCATTAGAAAATTTTGAAATTGTAGCGTCAATTGATAACGGATATGATGCATATATGTTTGTTCGTGATCATGATGAGATTGATTTGGTTATATTGGATGTTCATATGCCTAAATTGAGTGGACTTGAGATGTTGAAATTACTTCGTGAAGAAGGAAACAATGTCAATGTGATTCCGATTACTGCAATCAATGATAATAAGACGATCAGTGAGTTTTTAGATCTTGGTGTGATTGATTATTTGGTAAAACCTTTCTCCCAAGAACGCTTTAATCAGGCTGTATATCGATGCGAGTTGAAATACAAGACTTTTGCCGATCATGAAAATTTATCGCAACGAGATATCGATCGTGTGTTAAATCAGCATGATTCTCTTGATTTACCAAAAGGTCTTCAAGAAAAAACACTCAATTATATTACGGAAAAATTTAAACCATACAAAGCACAATGGGTGGATGTGGAAATGTTGACCGATTTGACCAACTTAAGTAAAGTTTCTTTGAGAAAATATCTTGATTATATGGTTGAAAATAATTGGATAAAAAAAGAAGTTGACTATGGAACAGTTGGACGCCCTAAGTATAAATATTTTATAAAATAAAATTTGTTTAGTTTCTTAACTTTTTTAAATAGACAATGATTGAGGATATTGGTAGAATATGGTTGTTCAATTCAATCACTCTTGGAATTTTCTGCTCAAAAATTCCAAAATCTTCAATCCTCTTTTAAAGTACCTTAGGGTATTGATAGAGAAAAAAACAGGCACGGAATAATGTCTGTTTTTTTTGTCTAAAAAAAATTGATTTTTTTTCATATTTAACCTATACAAGAAATGTGTTTGTGTTATAATGGAATAGGATGTAAGCGTTTTAACTTATCCTAAAGGAGATGTACAAATGTCGAAAGAAATGATGGATTGTATCGTTAAAGATAAACCTGAAAAAGGACTCACTTGGACACAAAAAGAAATTCCGAGTGATTTACAAGAGAACGAAGTATTGATTAAGGTAAATTATGCAAGTATTTGTGGTACAGATTACCATATTTATACTTATGATGATTGGGCAAAAAAACGTTTAAAATTACCATTTACAGCAGGACATGAATTTAGTGGTGAAGTTGTAAAAATAGGTACTGATGTTGAACGTGTAAACATCGGTGATATTGTAAGTGCAGAAACGCATATTATATGTGGTGAGTGTGAATTTTGTAAAGCTGGAGATGGTCATATTTGTAAGAATACCAAGATTATAGGTGTTGATACAGATGGATGTTTTGCGGAATATGTTCGTATTCCTGCGATGAATTGTTTTGTCAATAGTAAAGAAGCGAATCCATTACATTTAAGTGTGCAAGAACCACTAGGTAATGCGGTACACACTTTGGCACATTTTGATATCAAAGGAAAAGATGTTGTTATTGTTGGTTGTGGTCCAATAGGATTACTAGGTGTTAATGTTGCAAAAGCTTATGGAGCGAGAAGAATTATAGCAATTGAAGTCAATGAGTATCGCTTAAACTTAGCAAAAGAACTTGGTGCTGACAGAGTCATTAATCCATTGAAGGAAGATGTTATTGAACGAGTGATGGAAGAAACAGATTCTCAAGGTGCGGATGTAATTGGTGAATTTTCTGGAAACAAAACAGCGATTGAACAAGCGTTCAAATATATCAAACCTGGTGGAGGAATATCTTTATTAGGAATTCCAAATAAAGACATCGATATTGATGTTGCGAATGATGTGGTTTTTAAAGGTATTAGTATTTATGGTGTTGTTGGTCGTAGAATATATGATACTTGGTATCAAGTAAAAGAATTGATTGATAATGACTCACTTGATTTAGACAAAATTATTACACATGTATTTCCAATGAAAGATTATGAAAAAGCGATGGAAATCATGGGTACTGGAAATAGTGGAAAAATTGTATTAAAAGTAGGAGAGTGATAGTGTGAAAGATCATGAATTAACGTATCTTAAGAAAAAAATTGAAGGATTAAAAGAAGATGGTGTTTATCGTGAGTTACCGGTAAACTATGGACCTTGTGACAACCGAATTAATTTAAATGGAAAAGAGGTTGTCAATTTATCAAGCAATAATTACTTAGGGCTTGCAAATCACCCACGTGTAAAAAAAGCTGCAATTGATGCGGTGAATAAATATGGCGCAGGTGCTGGGGCTGTTAGAACAATTGTTGGTAATCAAGATATATTAGGAATACTAGAAGATGTATTGGCGGAATTCAAAAGAGAAGAATCGGTGATGTGTTTTCAAAGTGGTCTTAATTGTAATATCGGAACAATTCAAGCAATTGTTGAAAAAGGTGATTTGATTATTAGTGATGAGTTGAACCATGCTTCAATTATTGATGGGGTTCGTTTATCAAGAGCTGATAAGGCAGTGTTTAAACATTCTGATATGGAACATTTGGAGTCTATTTTAGAAGAAAAAAGAAATGATTATAATCAAGTGTTAATCATTACTGACGGTGTATTTTCTATGGATGGTGATTTGGCTAAATTACCAGAAATTGTTGAACTTGCTGAAAAATATAATGCCATGACTTATGTAGATGATGCTCACGGTAGTGGTGTTTTAGGTGAAAGTGGACGAGGTACAGTAGATCATTTCCATTTACACGGAAGAGTTGATTTTATCATAGGAACACTTTCTAAAGCGATTGGTGTAGTGGGAGGATATGTGGCTAGTAAAAAAGAAACCAAAACTTGGTTATCACACCGCGCTCGTCCATTACTATTTTCAACAGCATTACCTCCAGCAGCGACAGCTGCAGCTACTGAATCTGTAAAAATGTTGATGGAAAGTGAAGAGTATACTGATAAATTATGGTCAAATGCTCGATATTTTAAAGAAAAATTGGCAAAATTAGGGTTTAATACTGGACATAGTGAGACACCGATTACGCCAGTAATCATTGGGCCAGAGGCGAAAACGATGGAATTTTCTCGTGCTTTATTAGATGCAGGTGTTTATGTTTCAGGAATTGTTTTCCCAACAGTTCCAAAAAATACTGGTCGTTTACGTTGTATGATTAGTGCATCGCATACAATTGAAGATTTGGACTATTCAATCGCGCAATTTGAAAAGGTTGGAAAAGAATTAGGTATCATTTAAGGTTTCTACGTATTTCCCTTATAGATAGAATAAAAAAAAGGATAAACAAATTAATTTGTTTATCCTTTTTGTGTGTCATCCAAATAATCACTTGGTCTTTCTAAATGATATCCTTGAAAATAGTCACATCCTAGTGCTTTTAATTGATCAAATTGTTTTTGCTTTTCGACACCTTCCACGATTACTTTTGACTTTTGGAGACCAGCAATTTCTATCACCATTCGTATGATTGCTTGATTATTTTTATCATCTAAATCTTGAATGAAGACTTTGTCAATTTTAATAAAGTCAACGTTTAAGGATTTAATAAGTGATAAAGAAGAATACTCTTTTCCAAAGTCATCAAGGGCGATTAAAAATCCATAATCTTTCATGATTTTAATTTGGCGAAGCAAAAAATCTACATTTTCAACAAAGGTACTTTCAGAAATCTCTACACAGATTTGGCTTGGTTTAATTTGATGTGACTCTGCATAGTCTTTTATGCGTTTGATGATCCCTTCTTGAAACAATGTTTCCATCGTGAAATTGATAGAGCAAATAAGATTATCTTTTGGGTATTTTTTGATAATCTCTTGAAATGTACGAATTGATTTTGTAATCAAATAGAAATCCAATTCAAATATTAAAGAGGCTTCCTTAGCCACTTGAAAGAATGCACTTGGGCTAATATATCCAATATCTCTATCAAACCACCTAGCAAGTGACTCAATCATTACTTTATTGTTTTTCTGATTGTAAATTCCTTGTACATGGATTTGAAGATTGTCATCATTAATCGATTGTTTTAATTTTTCTATAATGGTCAATTTCTCTTTTAGTTGTTTTCGCATCGCAGGTTCAAATTTAGCAATTTTCATTGTACTTACATGACGTGAATGAGACATTGCTAGTGAGGCATTTGTGATCATATCCGACAGAGACTCATTTTTTTCTTTTGTCACGTAACCAACATGTAAATGGATTGGAATTTGAATTTTACCATGTTGGTAGATTTTGTGTTGTATTTTTGTTAGGTGAGTCAATAATTTTGATAAATCACAATCTTCATTTGCGATGAGAATAAACTCGTCACCTTCATACCTTACAACCAATAAATCTTCACTGATGTTTTGTAATGTTTGTGCTATGCGAACAATCATTTTGTCACCGATTTCAGAACAGTAGTAATCATTAACGGTCATAAAATGATGGATATCAATAAAAAACAAGGTGTACTTTTGTTTGTGTATTTCACTTATATATGAGTAAAGTCCGCGGCGATTCATTAGTTTCGTCAGTTGATCATGCTTACTATCAAAATCTAATTTCTCGTTTAGTTTCATCATTTCTGTTAGGTTACTACCGATTGAAATGACAAACTCAAATTCTCCTTCATCATTATAAACTGTATGATTATGCCAACTTATGTAGTATGTTTTACCTCTGAATGTTGATTTGACTAAATCGGTGGTCATCTGTTCTTCTAATGCTTCTTGAAACCAAGTGTCATCTTCAATTTGAAACATTTCATCCATTTCATTGTATGTTTTACCTTTGATTTCATTTTCTTCGACACCAAAAAACTTTAAGAAAGAATCAGAAATATAATCTAATTTTCCTTCTTTATTATATTTGACAATAAAATCACTAGAATGATTCATTATGAAATCTAAATCTAACTCATTGTATTTTATTTCTTTGTCTTTTTGATTCATCATATTTAATAAATGTTGGGTTTCAGAAAAATCAATTTCAACACTAGTAAGAACATTTCCACTTGATGGCAAACTCTTCGAATAAACCCAAATATTTTCTTTCATACCTGGGAATTTTATACGATAATAACTTTCCATGGAAATAGTTTGATAGGTTCTATCCGCAAAATAAGATACATCATTGCGATCATCTGGGTGGATATATGATAAGCCAGTTGACAATGGAATATCAAGAATTTTATCCTGAGAAGGATAAAAATCCACAAATGCATCTGTAAATTCTATATGAATCATTTGTGTTTTATAGTTATATTCGAAGTAAAACGCTCGGTTTGTTTGATCAAATAAAGTGTTAAGAGTTTTTTGTTTGACTGCAGTTTTCGCTGCACTAGCAATTCCTAAAGCGATAAAGACAATCCCAATGATGATGAGTGGCAAAATGATGTAAGATACAACTGTATTTGTTGTGAACAACTCGATGTTGATCAAACCATGACGAATGAGGGAATACAAAATATCAATTGCAAAGATGATGGTTGCGCCAATAAGAATCTTGTAGTATTTGTCTTTGATAGAAATTAGTATAATCGCGACTAAAATAAACATCAATAATTCATTGATGTAATCAGTTAAGAAAAATGTCCAATCTTCTATCTCATGTGTGATGATGAAAGGTATGGTATAAATAATGATCACAACGAGTGCGACGATTGTAATTTTTCGGGCAGTTATTTTCACAATATCTTCCTCCTAAAAGGGTCTATTGATATCTTAGTCGATAAGATACTTTATTATAACATAAATAGAATTCTCAAGATAGGAGATAATTTCATTAAGAAAACGCTTTAGCTCATTAAAGTGTTGCGCGTGGTGGTCAAATATGTTACTCTTTTTATAAAATTAAAAAGGAGGCATTATATGAGTGGACTTAAAGAGAAATTCGGATTGGCAACTGCGATTTCTATGGTTGTTGGAATTGTCATTGGTAGTGGTGTATTTTTTAAAGCTGATGATGTATTAGTTGCGACCAATGGGAGTTTACTATTAGCGATTCTAGCATGGTTGATCGGTGGATCAATTATGGTTGTTAGTGCGTATACGTTTAGTTTGGCGGCGAGAAGAGTTTCAAAATCAAATGGGATTGTGGATTATGTAGAAGCTGGTTATGGGGAAAGAGTTGGGTTTTATGTTGGATACTTTATGGCATTTATTTACTATCCTACATTAACAGGAGTACTTGCCTGGGTCAGTGCACTTTACACATCAATTTTGTTTGGTATTGAGGGTTATGGTCTATGGTATATTGCCATTATCTATCTATTAATGATTGTTTTATTAAATTACTTATCACCAATTTTAAGTGGTAAATTTCAAGTTAGTGCAACAATCATTAAATTGATTCCCTTAAGTTTGGTTGCGGTTGTTGGATTGATTGTAGGTTTGGTTAGTGGATTAACAATTGAAAACTTTACGAGTGCGGCAAGTGGTGTTGCACAAACTGGTGGTGGATTAAGTGTTGCAGTACTAGCGACTGCGTTTGCTTATGAAGGATGGATTGTTGCTACTTCAATTAATAGTGAATTGAAAGATGCGAAAAAAACATTGCCAAAGGCATTGGTACTTGGATCAATCATCGTTATGATTACATATATTATGTATTATGTTGGATTGGCAGGAACTCTATCAAATGAAGTATTTGCAGTTGAGGGAGATAATGCGGTAAATATCGCAGTTTCAACTTTGTTTGGTTCATTTGCTGGTACAGCTTTAACAGTGTTTGTCATTATATCTTGTTTGGGTACTCTAAATGGTTTAATGCTTGGAACATCTCGTAGTATTCATAGTTTGGCATATAGAAATAAAGGTTTTGCGCCAAAGTTTTTTGCGAAAACAGCAGAAGGGACAAACTCTCCGACAAGAAGTATTATGTTGTCACTTGTGATTATGTCTGCGTGGGGACTTGTTTGGTTTGGAAACTTTGAAGGTTGGTTTAATGGATTCTTAGATACTTCAGAGTTACCGATTGCGTTCTTATATGCAATCTATTTATTGGTATATTTATGGATTATGAGAACTTTTACAGATTTGAATGTATGGCAGCGTTATTTGGCTCCTTCGCTTTCAACTGTTGGTAGTTTGTATATTGTATATGCGGCTGTTCAAAAAGATTTGTTTTTAGTATTCGCATTGATTACTTTATTAATCATTGCCAGTGCATTTGTTTCAGAATTCTTGAATAAAAAGGCAGAGACCAAGTTGGCAGTTGCTTCAGAATAAGAAAAAAAACACTTCGATTGAAGTGTTTTTAATAGTTTCACTAAATAACAAAGTCTCCGTCTTTAAAGATGGTGACTTTTTTTCCACCTTTTGTAGTACCAGTGATTTGTAAATCTTTACTACCAAACATAAAATCAGAATGCGCCATACTAAAGTTGTATCCTTTTTCTTTTAAATCTTCAAGTTTGGCATCTGTTCCACCTTCGATGTTCATTGGGTAAGCACGGCCTAAAGCCATATGGCAAGATGCGTTTTCATCGAATAAGGTATTGAAGAAGAGAATATTTGAGTTAGAGATTGGCGAGTCATAACTTATTAAAGCTATTTCTCCTAAATATGAACTACCTTCATCGTATTCAAGTAAGTTTTTAAGGGCATCTTTTTCTTTTTTCGCATCATAATCGACAACTTGACCATCTTTAAATTCTAACCAGAAATCTTCAATTAAAGTTCCTTGGTAATTTAATGGTTTTGTTGCGACTACTTTTCCGTTTACACCAGTTTTATGTGGCATAGTAAAGTTTTCTTCGGTCGGTATATTTGGATTAAACCAAACACCTTTTGTTGAGGTTTCTCCTCCACCAGCCCAAACGTGGTTTTCAACTAGTTTGATTGTGATGTCAGTACCTAAGTTGTTTTCAAAATGTAGTGTATCAAATTGGTAATCATTGAGTATTTTATTGTGTGCTAACAAGCGGTCATTATGTTCTTTCCATTCTTGAATTGGATCATTGTCTTCTGTTACGCGTGATGCTTGTAAAATAGCATCCCATAACGCTTCAACAGCTTCATCTTCTTCTAAATCTGGAAAGACTCTTTTTGCCCAAACTGCATTTGGAGCAGCAACGATGCTCCATTGTGTACGATTACTCATCATGTGATCTTGAACAAAACTTAGTGCTTTACTTCTAGCGATGCTTGAAGTTTGCATTTTTTTCGGGTCGACACCTTTGTTTAATCCAGGGATTGGTGAAGTGATGCTGATGACACAAGCACCTTCATCAACAAGTTCTTGGTACTTATCAATTTGCCATTGTGGGACAGTTGAAAGTGTGTCCGTAGACATATGATCTAGACCATATCGTGAAACGTAATCATCCGTCCAATTGACCATCACTTTTTTTGCACCTGCTTCATAAGCTTTTAATGTAATTTTTCGTGCCAATTCTTTTGTTTCGGTTGAAGAATTTACTACAACTATTTGATCTTGTTGGACATTTGCGCCAACTTTTACTGCTAGTTCGGCTAGCTTTTCGATTAATTGTTCTTTTGCCATGTAATCATTCCTTTCACTACAATAGTATATCATGAAAGGGCTTTTTTTAAAGAAAAAAGGTATTCTTTTTTGTTATTTTATTTCAAAATAAAAGGTATTCAGAGATTCATCATTTTTTATCAGTGAGTTTTGTGATATCCTATAAGAGAACTGTGAGGTGGAAGAATGGAGTTTAAATATCAGTTGGTAGAATGTGTTAAGCAATGTTCAACTAAGGAAATTGATGATTTTTTAATCCGTGAAGTAAAGTCTTTGTTTAATACACCAAAGATTTATCAATATTATCAAGTATTAAAAGATCATCAATGTGAAGCCAGTGAAGCAAAATTGATCGTTGCTTGGTTGGCGCAATTATCTGGGGATAACATGAAGTTAGGAATGTTATCTAGATCAATAAATGAAACAGATTTTAAGGGAGAATATCTATCATTTTATTATGATATGCGTGCCCTTTCTGGTTTATTTGGTGATCCTAGAGAACGAATTGTCTTTAGCGACAAAAGTTTAGAAAACATAGTGGTAGATCAATCATCATTCTTTCTTGGAAACGCCTATTTAACAAGAGGACAAATTCACAATGGATTAAAAGAGTATCGTAAAGCTTATCAATATTTTTATCAAGCATACGAAACTTTTTTGCATCAAGAAATGATGTTTCCTGCGTCTGTTTCTTTGACCAATGCCTTATTAAATAAAGTTAGACTTGCACAATTTGACAAGTGCATAAAAATAGCGAAGCAAAGTATGTTGATGTCTTCAA
>DFNN01000013.1 GCA_002376065.1 Caryophanales bacterium UBA3566 | reverse complement strand
TAGGCATATCCTCATCATCTAACACATAAACAGATCCACCTTGATGATAAATATGCTCCGCTAAATCATCTAACACATCATCATACATTGGATCCTCAATGACTCCCCCAATAATCGTACCATCCACACTATTTAACTTTCCAGGTATAGTTCTATTTGCGGCAATGATTGCTGTATCAACATTACCTTGAATTGTTTTCTTACCAATTTCATTGATATTGTCAGATGCCAATCCTTTGGCATACGCTTGTTGATATCTATCCACTATTTGTTGCATTTCCTCTTCATAACGAGGTTTTATTATCTCCCATGCTTTACTTAAAACCTTTTCTTCAGTCAATTCTTTATCTGATTGATTGATACCTTCTTTCAATAAATACTTGTTTTTTGATAACTTACGAAATTCCCCTTGGTGCTCCGGAAGTGCCCATAACACTAAAGGACGATTTGTTGCTTTAGAGTAAGTATCATTAATGAAGTGATCTACATATCGAAAATAACGCTCTGTATCAACTTCAGTTACATTTCTACTATCTTCATGTCCATGGTACATTGGTTCTTTTGATGCACCATTATATGAAGCATGTGATAAATATCCTTCTTCATCAAGGGTTCCAAGAACTTCTTCTTTTTTTATAGGAACGCCTTCTTCAAATTCAACTTTATGACATACATCTTGTGTACAAGTATATAAGGCAAAGCTTTCACGATTTATTGTCAATACATCAAATGCACCACCAGTTTGAAAGTGTCTGATCAGTGGTTTTTTATGAAAACTATCAGCCACAATTGCTTTTTCTATTACATCATTGTTTAACCGTATTACAACATAATTCTTTTGTGAAGCAAATAGCGCAAATGCATTTGTATTGTTATCCCAAAAAGTTTTGATCTCTTTTAGGTTTCTAAGTGGTTGTAATATCGCCTCAACTACGTCGTCATCGTATTTGTTTCGTAACAATCCTTCTACTGTTTTTAAATGATTCTTAAACGAAATTAAATCTTGCTCAATCTCACTAGATAATTTGTGAGTATTTTGATAAATCGATACAAAAGGTCCTTCTTTTTCAGCGAAAATATCATGATCAAAATCTTGAATAATCTCGTACAAAATCATTACCTCCTATTATTTTTTTCTATATCTTTATATTTTTATTATAACATACTGAAATTTGATATAAAGTAACATACAAATTCACAAACTGACAAATCACTGTGTTCATTATTTCGTTATGATAGATTTAATCACTCTTATTTCAACATTCCTATACTTCCAAGTATTTTGTTATGCTATAATAAATTTATGAGGTGATTTTTATGAGAATTGAAAGCGGAAAAAAATACGATTTTAGCGATGTGTTAATACGACCAAAAAGGTCATATTTACCAAGTCGTAAAAAAGTGACATTAGAACGCGAATACAAATTTATGCACAGCAAACATGTTTGGCAAGGAATCCCAATAATGGCAGCGAATATGGATGGCGTTGGTACATTAAAAATGGCCAAATCTTTAGAAGAACATCTCTTGTTTACCTGTTTGGTTAAAAATTATCAATATAAAGACTTAAAAGAGCATTCATTAAATCCAGAATATTTCTCAATTAGTACTGGTATCGGACAACAAGACTTAAAACGTTTAGAAGAAAACTTGAGCAAGTATCCAGAAATTAAATTTATAACAATCGATGTTGCCAATGGATATAGTGAAGCATTTGGAGATTTTGTTGAGAACATACGCGGAAAATACCCTGATAAAACAATCATCGCAGGTAATGTAGTCACATCTGATATGACGCAAGAATTGATTCTTCGTGGCGCAGATATTGTCAAAGTTGGTATTGGACCAGGAAGTGTTTGCACGACTAGAATTCAAACAGGTGTAGGATATCCTCAATTAAGTGCGATCATGGAATGTGCAGACGCAGCACACGGGCTCGGTGCTCACATCATCGCAGATGGAGGATGTACCTCTCCAGGTGACGTCGCAAAAGCTTTTGGTGCTGGCGCAGACTTCGTGATGCTTGGTGGGATGCTTGCTGGTCACGACGAGGGTGGTGGAGATATTATCACAGAAACATATACTAGTAGTCGTGTAGATAATGAATCTAAAGAACCAATCTATGAAACCAAACAATTTGTCGAATTTTATGGTATGAGTAGCGATACTGCCATGGATAAACATCATGGAGGAATGGCAAATTATAGAAGCAGTGAAGGTCGCACTGTGAAAATACCTTATAGAGGAAAAGTTGAATCAATGGTCCTTAATATACTCGGTGGTCTAAGATCAACTTGTACATATGTTGGCGCAAGAAGATTAAAAGATTTATCGAAATGTACCTCATTCATTACTGTTTCAAAACAATACAATGATGTATTCGAGAAATAAATATTGTTAAAAATAGAGTAAGCAAACCAACAAAGGTTTGCTTTTTTTTGATATATCTTGCATGCAAAAAAAACTCATAAAGAAGTCGATAATTCATCGTATTTTTATACCCCCTATCATATTGTTTTAAGTTTCCTATGATTTATTAATTGTTTACACTAGCCTATTTTTCCCCTATAATGTAGGTATGGAAAGAAAAAAAATATAAGGGAGAAGACTATGTCAAAAAAAGAGAAACAAAAGTTAACAAATTATGTTGGCGCACCGGTTTACGATGACGAAAACTCTATGACCGCAGGACCAAGAGGTCCAATGCTATTACAAGATGTTTGGTACTTGGAAAAACTTGCACATTTTGACCGAGAAGTAATTCCCGAAAGACGAATGCACGCAAAAGGTTCAGGTGCATTTGGTACATTCACTGTTACCCATGATATTACAAAGTACACAAAAGCGAGTATCTTTTCTGAAGTAGGTAAAAAAACTGATATGTTCGTCCGTTTTTCTACTGTAGCTGGAGAAAGAGGTGCCGCAGATGCCGAAAGAGATATCCGTGGTTTCGCAATGAAATTCTACACTGAAGAAGGAAACTGGGACTTAGTAAGAAACAATACTCCTGTATTCTTCATTCGTGATCCACTCCGTTTCCCTGACTTAAATAGAGCTGTAAAAAGAGACCCAAAAACAAATCTTCGAAGTGCAAAAAATAACTGGGATTTTTGGACACTACTTCCAGAATCACTTCATCAAGTAACTATTACAATGAGTGATCGCGGTATCTCTAAATCATACCGTCATATGAATGGATACGGTTCACATACTTATAGTATGATCAATGAAGATAATGAACGTGTTTGGGTGAAATTCCATTTAAAAACCAATCAAGGAATTGAAAATATGACAGATCAAGAAGCAGAAAAACTGATTGGACAAGATCGAGAAAGTCATCAAAATGATTTAATGTCCTCAATTGAACATAAAGATTTTCCTCGTTGGACTATGTACATCCAAGTCATGACTGAAAAACAAGCAAACGAGCATCCTTACAATCCATTTGATTTAACAAAAGTATGGTATAAAGGAGACTTCCCTCTCATTGAAGTTGGATACTTTGAGTTGAATAAAAATCCAGAAAACTATTTTAGAGATGTAGAGCAAGCAGCCTTTAATCCAGCAAATATTGTTCCTGGAATCGGCTTTTCTCCAGATAGAATGTTACAAGGCCGTTTATTCTCTTATGGAGATGCACAACGTTATCGACTCGGTGTAAACCATAACATGATTCCTGTCAATGCTCCTAAAACAGAAATGAACAGTTATCATCGCGACGGTACTATGCGTGTAGATGATAATGGTGGTGGAAAAACACATTATTGGCCAAACAGTGACGGTGAATGGGAAGATCATAAAAACATGAAAGAACCCCCACTTCCAATTCATGGTGACGGATTCAACTACGATTTTAGAGATGACGATGACGATTACTTTACACAACCAGGTAAATTGTTTAGATTGATGCCTCATGATGAACAAGTTCGTCTATTTGAAAACACTGCTAGACATATGGGTGATATTCCTAAAGAGATAAAAATACGACACATACTACATTGTTATAAAGCAGATAAAGACTACGGTAAAGGAATCGCAAAAGCACTAAATATCCCGTTATCTGAAGTAGGAATATGAGGAATAAGTTTAAAAAAATATTTTACATTTCATTAGGATTCATCACATTATCGTTTGGTATTCTAGGTATCATATTGCCCTTATTACCAACAACTCCATTTTTATTACTTAGTGCATTCTTTTTCATGCGCAGTTCTAAAAAACTATATGATTGGCTACTTAATCATCGTTTCTTAGGCATATATATTTATAGTTATATTACATTTAAAGCGATTGATTTAAAAACAAAAATATACGCAATTAGTTTGTTATGGATATCGCTCGTAATCTCGATGATTATATTACAAAACATTTACCTTAGTATCTTACTAATGATTGTTGGGTTTGGTGTATCAATCCATCTATTGTCACTAAAAACACTCAGCAAAAAGGAAATGATTATTCAACGTAAACAAACAGTATTAATCATGGATTAAATAAGGCACTAAAAAGACTTAAAAAAAACAGGCAGTACACTTCTTAAGTGTACTGCCTGTTTTATTATATATTCCATATGAATACCCTATCAAACACTCGAAAAATTCCCTATCTTATCTGTTTTACTTCATCCCACTGATCAGTATCTATTTCTTCACTAACATCACTATTAAAACTTCCTTCAAAGAAATCCAACATCATCGTTTTCATGATCGAATTGAAATAATCACTATCAATATCCCCACTAAATCCAATATAGCTTGTAAGTGGTGAATACATATAAACCATCGCAAAATCAAAATGTGTAGTTCCATCTATTTGATAAAGCAAAGAAGGATAATCACTTTCGTCTATGAGCGCCATCAGTTTTGTATTATTGAATCCTTCTTCCCAAGATTCACTTCTTAAAAACAAGGAAGGAATGAGTAATCCCTGATTAATATCTGTTTCATCAATTGGTTCAACCCATGCATCTAATCCAATAAAAGCATCAATACGTTCATCATTCAATGCAATCATAACCCCAGCTCCACCACCTGTAGAGTGACCAAGTAATCCAATCTTTGTTAAATCTAGACGACCATTAAATTTTGAAGAAAGATCAGTATCATTCAACTCTTCTAAATAATTAATTGTCGTTGTGATATCGCCAGCATAAGTACTCACCAACTGATTTGCGTATGTTAAAAAATCATCTACTTGATCTCTTTGTGGCAATGCCTCTTCCGACTGATAAACGACCTCATCTTCAAACACTGTCGCCACTGATCCATATGTATGATCAATCGCAACAACGATATATCCATTACTTGCTAGTTCTTCGGCTAAATCTGTATGAATATTTTTAAATCCTCCCCATCCATGTGAAATAATCATCACAGGATATTGATTAAGATCTTCATTTATAGGAGCACCAACATAAGAATTTGACATAATTTCTGCTGTATGGTCTAAAAGGAAAAATGGAAACCCCATATCTTTACTTAAACCTCTAGAAACTTCAACGCCATCTTCAAGCCAAGGGGCAACATCGTATCCTTCAATTGTTTCAGCTGGATACCATACTTGAATATTTATCTTTCGATAATCTCCAATTTCATCACTATATAATTCTTCTCGAGAAACATCTTCAATCACATAGGACTCTGTCCCAATCGCATAATCTCCACTAGGGTTTGGAATTTCATAAACTGGAAAAACAAGTGCAGACCCTAAAGAAATGAAAAACAATATTGATGAAACCAAAAGAATTCCTCTTCTCACAAAGGTACTCACCATCAACCCTCTTATTTGAATGATATAAAAACCAATACCAAAAAGAATGATGGCCAAATATATAGGATAAAACTGCCACCTCACCAATCCAAAAGATAGATGTAATATGAGTACCATAGCGGTTATACTCAATAATGTAATCAAGTATAATTTCTTAATGTTTTTTTTCATCAGCATTAAACCAATCATGATTGTCAATAATCCAAACATTAAAAACTCTAAAATTAGCATCCTTATTCTCCTTTCCATTATTCCCTGTATGATCATATCACTATAACTATTATTAAAGTTCAAATTGTATTTTCTCTACTTTTAGTTTACCATACACGATATGAAAATCGTATCTATTAAGCACACACGAATAAACATTTCCAATGAAAACTAGTTAATCAAGTCAAAAATAGTTGGAAACAAAGACACAATCAAAATTTGAACCGCTGTAGCAAAATCTAAAAACCCGTGTCCAATCATCAAAGGAATCAGTCTCCTATTTCTATAATAAAGTAAACCCACAACAATCAATAGCGGAATAAAAGATAAAAACCTAAACAACATATGATCCCACTGGAATATCAGTGGGATAAAACTATGTTGAATTCCATAAAAAAACATTGGGTAACCAATAGCCAACCATTTATTATTTGTCATTTTATCAATTCTATTGAGTGAATAGCCAAAATATAATGGAAATTCCGCAAATACCACTGTTAATGGTAATAATATAATATTAATGAACGCAAATACAAGAGGAATTGGTTGAATCATTACAACGGGAATATATCCATATATTAATAATCCAAATCCATTCATACTTCCGATTCCAATAATCATCATCAATAAAATAATTAAGAGTGTATATTTAACCCATAACTTATCATTTCTACTCATCAATAATGACTTGTATGTTACCCCTTCACGAGCACAAACAATTAACAATATGATGATGGTCAACAAATTCACAAAAATACATATTATACTCCACCAGCGACTCGCTTCTTCATAAGATAATTTAGTGACTAAAACAAAAATCATACCAACAGCTACAAACAATACCGCTCGAACTCCTGGTAATAGATAAGGAACAAACTTACTCATGCTTTCCTCCATCATACTCTCTAAACGAGACATCCAATTAGAGATTTTTTCACAAATATAAGTAATAAAAAACGCTATACCATCATCAATAACTATCGTATAGCGTTTTATTTATGCCCATAATATTCAGCAATAATCCTATTGAATCGAAAAAATTATAATGCTTCCCTAATGAACTTTGCTCGTACTTGATAATCTTCTGGGCGTGTTTCATGAATATGATTGTTTAATTTGAAAGTTAACCCATCATTTTCATATCTTGGAATAATGTGTACATGACAATGAAAAACAGTTTGAGAAGCTAAAGTACCAGCATTTGATAAGATATTGACACTATCTGTATCAAATGCTTTTGAGATTGCTTTTGCAACTTTTGTTACAACTTTAAAAAACTCACCAGCAACATCTGGAGGTAACGCAAGAACATTCACATATTCTTTTTTCGTTGCAACTAATACATGCCCCTCCGTCGTTTGAATAATATCTAAAAAAGCGATAAAACAATCATCTTCATAGACAATCTCTGCGGGTATTTCTCTGTTGACAATTTTCGTAACTACTGTAGACATTTTTTGCCTCCTTTATCAATATTTGAATACCTTTATTCGTTCATTTATCTAATAACCAATAAACAATGAATCATATTTATTCAATATATTCGCTGTAAGCTGTTCTTGCCTTATAGTGTGTATGTAATAGATTATGCAAATCATGTTGATTGAGTTTGTTGAGATAATCAGAATACAGTTTTTGCACTGCCGGATTTAAATGAGACTTTCTAAGAATCGATTTTGAATCCATTGTATATAAGACTTTTGAGCGTTCTTTAATAACATCAATTCGCTCAAAATCTTTGGCCTTCACAATCGGCTGTCCTCCACCATTGATACATCCACCAATACAACCCATAAACTCAACAAAATGATACTCTTTATCTGTTGTTTTCAACATTTCCAAGAATTCTTTGATGGCGACACCACCATGAACAACCGCGATATTGATATCCTTCCCAGCCAAATGATAAGTCGCTTCTTTCATGTTTTCTTTTCCACGTACTTCTTTAAATTCAATCAGTTTTGCTTCACTATCCAACATTTCTGACACTGTTCTTAGTGCCGCTTCCATCACACCACCAGTCACACCAAAAATAGACGCTGCTCCTGTATAGGTTGCTAAATCACCAAAAGGTTCCATCGGTTGAATATTTTTAAAATCAATACCTCTTCTTTTGATTAATCTAGCAAGTTCCCTTGTTGTTAAGACAATATCAACATCCTGATAACCATCTCTTCCCATATCTTCACGTTTTGCTTCTGCTTTTTTTGCCACACAAGGCATTATAGAAACAGATACAACATCTTTACTATCGACTTGCAATCTTTCTGCATAATACGTTTTAATGATGGCTCCAGCCATCTGTTGTGGAGATTTACATGATGATAAATTAGGAATCAGTTCTGGATAGTATAATTCTAAGTAGTTGACCCACCCAGGAGAACATGAAGTAAACATTGGCAACACACCATCATTTTGCACACGGTCTAAAAATTCACTACCTTCTTCCACAATGGTTAAATCTGCTGCAAAATTCGTATCAATCATTTCATCAACGCCTAATAAATGTAGCGCCGCAAACATTTTTCCTTCAACATTTGTTCCCACGGGATAACCAAATTCTTCTCCCAAAGAAGCTCTTATTGATGGAGCAACCTGCACAATCACTGTTTTACTAGGATCTCTTACTGCACGTTCAAATACTTTAATATCATCTTGTTCTCTTAATGCTCCTGTAGGACAAGCCTGAATACATTTTCCGCAATAAATACAACCAGCATCTTCCAACCCTCTAAACTGCGCAGGACCTACATATGTTTTATTTCCTCTTTTATTAAAATCCAATACACCAATCCCAGTATACTTCTCACAAGCAGATACACATCGTCCACAAAGTACACATTTTGATGAATCAATCACCATCGCATCAGAAGAATTATTCAACTGTGTTTGTTTAAGTTCATATCCATACAAATCAGAATACTCATTTAAAATAGAATATCTGCGTAATAAATCTAAAAATTCACAATTATCTTCACGAGAACATTTAAAACATTCAAAGTGATGATTAGATGCAAGTAACTCTAAGTTTGTCGATACATAATCATAAATTCGTTTATTTTCAGTCACAACATTCATTCCATCACGCACGATAGTTTTACAAGCTGGTTTTAAATTGTGTTGCTGATCTACTTCAACTGAACACAATCGACAGTTTCCATCTTCATGGATACTATCTAAGAAACACAACCTTGGAATTATTATTCCATTTTCCTCACATGCTCGTAAAATCGAATGACCTTCTGGAATATTATATGTTTTATCATTGATCGTTACTTCTACTAATTTAGACATGCGCCTCACCACCTTTTACTGTCTTGATTGAACCAACTGGACATGCTTGTTTACATGCACCACAACGGATACATAAACTCATATCCAATTTATGGATTGCTTTTGGCCAACCAATAATTGCTCCAACTGGACAGTTGGTCGCACATTTTGTACATCCTACACATGTATCATCAATAATATAATTGGTCAGTTCACGACAAACACCCGCAGGACAATAGTGATCATTCACATGTGCCAAATACTCATCTCTAAAATGTTTTAACGTCGATAAAACAGGATTAGGCGCAGTTTGCCCTAAACCACAAAGTGACGTTTCCGCAACCATTGAAGCCAATACTTCTAAATGGTCGATATCTTCAAGAGTTCCTTTTCCTTCTGATATTTTATTTAAAATATCATACATTCGCTTGGTTCCTTCTCTACAAGGAGTACACTTCCCACATGATTCCTCAACTGTAAATTCTAAATAAAATCTCGCAACATCAACCATACAGTTGTCCTCATCCATAACGATCATACCACCAGAACCCATCATCGAACCAAGATCTGTTAAAGTATCAAAATCGATTGGTGTATCTAAATCTTTCTCAATAATACACCCCCCAGATGGTCCCCCAGTTTGAATTGCTTTAATTTTCTTTCTATTAGGAATACCTCCACCAATATCAAAAACAACATCTCTTAAAGTTGTCCCCATAGGTATTTCAATTAAACCTGTATTTTTTATTTTACCACCAAGCGCAAACACTTTTGTTCCAGAAGATTTTTCTGTCCCAATTGTATTAAACCAGTCTGCCCCTTTTAAAATAATCACAGGAATATTCGCAAACGTTTCAACATTATTTACATTGGTTGGTTTACCCCATAACCCCGATTCTGCAGGGAAAGGTGGTTTCAATTTCGGCATCCCACGGAAACCTTCAATCGAAGCAATTAATGCAGTTTCTTCACCACAAACAAAAGCACCAGATCCAAGTCTTAATTCAATCTCAAAACTAAAATCAGTTCCAAATAAATTATCCCCTAAAAGATTTAAATTCTTTGCATCTTCAATCGCACGTTCTAATCGCTCCACCGCAACAGGATATTCAGCTCGAACATATATATATCCTTGTTGAGCACCAATCGCATAACCGCATATAGCCATAGCTTCCAAAATAGAATGTGGATCTCCTTCTAAGACAGCTCTATCCATAAATGCTCCTGGGTCACCCTCATCAGCATTACAAACAACATATTTGATATCACTTTGAGAATTTTTCGCATACTCCCATTTTAAGCCAGTAGGAAATCCTCCTCCTCCACGACCTCTTAATTTGGATTTTTTCACTATCTCAATAACTTCTTCACTTGTGTACTCTTTTAAAGCTTTCGCAAGTGCAAAATATCCATCTCTTGCGATATATTCTTCAATTGATAAAGGATTAATAATCCCACAATTTCTTAATACAATACGGTTTTGTTTATTAAATACATGAAAATTAGAATGTTCTTTTAAACGTTTATGTAAAATTGGATCTTTAATTCTTAACTCTTCTACTATCTGATTATTCTTAATGTGTTTTTCAACAATCATTACGATTTCAGATTTTGTTTTACATTGATAATATACTTCATCAGGAAATACTCCGACAATCGCTCCCTTTTCACATAAACCAAAACAAGATGATTGTGTAATCGCGATTTCATTTTCACAATCATGTTTTTTCAACTCCACTAATAAAGCATCTTTAATTGCTCCAATCTGCTTTTGCTCACAGGATTCGCCGCCACAGACTAATAATTGCATTCTTTCAAACATATTATCGCTTCTGACGTGTTAAGCTATATTTTTCAAGCTTAACTCCTTTTAAAAGATGTGAATCGACAACTTCCTGAGTTCTGTCGACACTCATATTACAATAAATAATAGATGAACCATCCTTTTCAACTACTTCCACCATCGGCTCTAAAGCACATTCACCCATACATCCAACACCAGTAATCATACAATCATCCAACTTATTTTTTATTTTTTCTCTTTCCAAAAACTCAAAAACTTCCTTGGCACCAGCAGCAATCCCACAAGTTCCAATACCAACTTGAATTCTTCTTTGTGATTTTAAATCTTTTAATGTTTTTCTTTTTATCTTTTTTATCTCCGCTAATTTCGTCATTTTAACTCTCCTTAGTTTCCGGATTCGTTTTTAAGATATTTTTGGCTTTTTGAACATTTGCCCTACCGTAGATACGCTCATTCACAGAAAATACAGGAGCTAGCCCACAAGCACCAATACATCTAGTAGCTTCTAGGGTATATTTTCCATCTTTCGTCGTTTCACCATTTTTGATTTTCAACTCATCTTCAAATGCATCAAGGATACCTTGTGAACCTTTTACATAACAAGCTGTCCCTAAACAAACCGAAATCGAATTCTTTCCTTTTGGTTTTAAAGAAAATTGACTATAAAATGTCACAACACCATTGATTTTTGCAATACTTTCATTCAGTTCATAAGATATTATTTTTTGAACCTCTATTGGTACACAACCGAAAATTCTCTGCGCTTCTTGCAGTGTCGGCATTAACGGTCCCGGAGAATTCTTAACCTTATGTAAAGCGCTATATAGAAGCGTCTCTTTTTCTTGGTCAAGCCTTTTTTCTATTCTCATTTGGTGCAACTCCTTTCATGTTTTTAAACTATACATAAACAATTATAACAACAGAAGTTACAAATAACAATCAATCTTTATTAAAAAATGTTGCATTTTATTTGACTTTGTTTTTAGAGTTACTTTTTATCCCTTATTAACACAATTTTTGAATGTAAATACGTTGAAAAATAGATTTTTAGAATGTCTTTTTAATCTGTTTTTTCTATAAATAAAAAAAATATCCTTAAAATAAGGATAATTTTTTCGTTTTATTAAATATAAATTACGAATGTTTAGACTGATTTCTACTATCATATTTTGAAAAGTTTTTCGGCTTTACTTTATTATTTTTAGTTCTTTTACGAGAATACGATTTTTGATGTTTACTATGGTTAGTTGGTTTATTATTTCTCGATGAACGATCATTCTTTACATTAAATGATGTATTCGTCAATTCTATTGAATACACTGAATCTTTTTCTACAGCTATCGTCATTTTGATATGTTTTTGAATATCCTTTAATAAATCTGCTTCATCTTGAGAACAAAATGAAATCGCAGATCCACCTAAACCTGCACGACCAGTTCTTCCGATACGATGAATATAGGTTTCTGCAACATCAGGTAAATCATAATTGATGACATGAGATAATTCATCTACATCAATTCCTCTTGCGGCAATATCTGTCGCAACCAAAACACGTATTCTTTTTGCTTTAAACAATGCAAGAGCTCTTTGTCTTGCTCCTTGTGATTTATTACCATGAATTGCTTCTGCGCGTATATTTAGATGATCCAACTCTTTCACAATTCGGTTTGCACCATGTTTTGTTCTTGAGAATACCAGCACTGATTTCAATTCTTTTTTCTTTAATAAATCAACGAGTAAGTTGATTTTTTTCTTTTTTTCAACATAGTAGATTGATTGTTTGATTTTATCAATCGTTTCTTCCTCTGGTGAAACCATAATTCTAACAGGATTATCTAAAATTTCTTTCGCAAGACTCATAATCGCATTTGGCATTGTAGCTGAGAAAAACATTGTTTGTCTTTCTTTTTTCACCATTGATACAATTTTTTTAACATCTTTGACAAATCCCATATCCAACATTCTATCTGCTTCATCTAATACTAAATATGATACATTTGATAATGTCAGTTTTCTTTGTTGAATCAAATCAAGTAATCTACCAGGAGTTGCGACTAAAATATCAATCCCTTGATTCAATACTCTTACTTGCTTAGATTGCGGAACTCCACCATAAATTACAGTAGTTTTTATATCAAGATTCCTTCCATATTCTTTGAAGTTATCATGAATTTGTAATGCGAGTTCTCTCGTTGGTGCAAGCACCAATGCCTTAATCGTTCTCTTTGACTTATTTTGTTGTTTTTCTAAATGCAGGTTTTGTAAAATAGGAATCGCAAACGCAGCTGTTTTTCCTGTACCTGTTTGTGCACTACCTAAAATATCTTTTCCCTGTAATAATACAGGAATCGATTCAGCTTGAATCGGTGTAGGCACGAAATATTCTTGTATTGTTAATGCTTTTAAAATCGGTTCGATGATCTTTAATTCTTGAAATGTCATTTATTTGATTGCTCCTTCTTATAAGCTATATATTCAATCAAATAAACTTCATTTTGAATATACATGTCTTTTTATTTCAATCAATCATAACACAAAACTATGCTTTTGTATCCTTTTTCGGCTTATAAGGTAAACATCCTTGATGAAAACGCTCTGATTAAGCCTTTTTAAGAGTATAACTAAAATCTACTTACATAAAAAAAAGTCCAAAAGGACTTTGATCGTTGTTATTTCCTATAAACTATAAATATTTATCGATATTTACGCACTTTATGTCTTAACGACACATAAAGTTCTGCATGAATCATTTTATACCATGGCAAAAAAAACAAAATGACTATAGGTGCAATAAATATTGTTGGCCTTAAAATACCCTCTGGAGCATTTCCATCAAACAATCTATTGTAATATGCAAGAAGCAAATAAACTAGTCCTGAAGCCTGCACAGCAATCCA
>DFNN01000067.1 GCA_002376065.1 Caryophanales bacterium UBA3566 | reverse complement strand
GCTTTAGATATTCCTCTTCTAAAATGTCTTTTTTTGTAGGTTGATTGTAATTATTCATTTCATCTTTCCATTTTTGAACTATAATTGAATCAACAACTTCAGCCCCATTGTAGACACCAGTTATCACTTTCCATTGAAACGCATGTCTACTTTCATGGAAACAAGTAATTTGTATTTCCAGTGGCGACAGAAAAAAGTCCTTCAATGATCTTGGATCCCAATCTTTTAAAAACGCCTCATAAGTACCTGATGTATTAGAAAATTTGGTTGTACTCTCTAACAAAGAAGCTAATAAAAAGGTGAATTCACTTTCAGACAATATTCCCCATTTATAGAAGTTATCCAAGTCAATTCTAATACCATCTATTTTAATTGCATTATCAATACTTAAAAATTGTCTATTTGCAAGTGGACTATAATTATGAGTAACGAAATAGTTTTCATGTAAAACGTATTTCTTATTATTAAAATATTCGAAGGGGTCATGATTAAATTTTTTGATAAAGCTTTTAAAGTTTGGTTTTTTAGCATTAGTTATCTTTGCCCTAACCAAAATATTCGAATAGGATAAGAAGTCGTTAGCTATAATCTGAAACCTATCCTTAAAAAAATCCGAAACAGAACCTGTTCCTGCAAAAATATCACAAAAGACATCACCTTGAATATCATTTTCAACTATAAAATCATTAATATCATTAAGTAATTTTGTCTTATTTCCTATATATCTCATTGTATGCTCTCCTCCACCTGGTGTAAAATGTTAATTTATTTACAATCAAATACTTCATTACAGTTATTATATCATTTAAAACTTCATCTATAAAGGATGATTAAACAATATTCCAAACTTCAAATAACGAAATAATTTCATTGATAGTTGATAACTCTACTCCTTGACATTAGTACTAATCGTGCAATTTCCACTTTTTCATAGCAGTGCACAGATTTTTGGATGCAACTATAAAGTCAATATACGCTTATTTCAACTATTATCAACGATGTATCTATTACCTTAATATTGAAATCGTGTAAATTCATTTTAAATCGTGTAAATTGAAATGTAATCGTGTAGACATTCCATGCAAAATGTGAAAATCGACAAAAATCATAGTGCTTTTTAGGTTCAAAAAATATGAGCGAATGGAGAAACGGCCCTATATAGCGCAAAAAAAGGCCTGATACAATTGTATCAAACCTATGCTTTCAATATGGGTTGTATGACCTGTTTTAATACAATTACGCACCCCGACGCTATTTTTACGCACCCCTAGTCAGTTTTTACGCACCACTAAATTATGGCTTTATAAAGGCCTTTATTTTTTTGACTAAAGATACCCGTAAAATCTTTGTATCAAAATAGGTCATTCAACTTCTTGTTATTGAGGGGAGTTGTACCCATTTATTTTTAGTATATAATTCGTGATTTCTTATCTAGTATAAATGTCAATATAAAAATGCCAAAAGTGGTGAGATAACTCGGCCAAATTTGGTCGTATTTATTTTACCATTTACATCTAGAAAATTTAACACTATTTATGAATCTTACTTCCTTTGAATATTCGATTTGGTAACTTGGCATCTTTTATTCTACCCTATATCTATATGCATATGACATCACAAGTAACCACTGTTTAAATTCCATCACAGTCCAAAGAGATATAAAGAGAAAATGCAGCCAAATATAGCTGCATTTTTCACTATAAATACACTTTTTTATGTGTTTTACCTGATTCATAAATTGCATTGACAATTTTTTGTGTAACTAACGCCTCGTTACCATCAATAACGGGCTTTTTCTTTTCTTTCAGTGTTTGATAGAAATCACTAATCTGTTTGATATGACTGACTCCCCAATAACTTTTTACATCACCGTAGTCTAGTCTTTCTCTTGGATCAGCTCCAACTATTTCTTTCGATGTATCTGTATATGTGATTTCTGCTAATCCATCTGTATATTTAGCAATTCCATTTTCACAATGAAGTTCTATGGTTACAGGACTATCCATGGTGTTATAGTTAATCACGTGAAAGTTTGCTCTTACACCATTTTTAAACTGAATAAGACCTTCAGCCGTGTCTTCAACATCAATTTTCAAGTGAACACGATTAGCTATAGAAGCATCAATATAATCAATCTCATCATCCACAAACCAACGCATTAAATCGAGTGTATGAATGGCTTGATCAATGACTGCCCCTCCACCTTCTTTATCCCATGTACCTTTCCAATCACTACGCATATAGTAATCATCTGATCGGTCCCATGTTACTTGACACTTCGCAGATTTAATTTTACCAAGTTTGCCTTTCATCAAAACATCCTTTAAAAATGCTGCGCCTTTGTTGTATCGGTTTTGAAAAATGACACCGAGTGTGACTTGATGTGACTCACATGCTTCAATCATCTTTTTCGCATCATCCACATGAATAGCCATTGGTTTTTCTGTTAATACATGAACATGATGTTCTGCTGCTAAAACTGTCATGGGTGCATGTAAATAGTGAGGTGTACAAATATGTACAACATCAAGTTTAGCTTCTTTTAGCATCGTTTCATAATCATCATATGCTTTTGTTTCAAATCTTTTCGCTTCTTTTTCAACTCTATCTTTTTTAATGTCACAAATAGCAACTAAATCGAGTTGATCATTCTTTTTAATTGAAATGGCATGCATAGGAAAAATATTCCCACAACCTACAATGCCGACTCTTAATTTATGCATCAAAACCACCAAGCAGCTCCTGATTGTTCTTCAATCACGAGTGATTGAAGGAATGTGACTGCTTTTTCTAATCCTTCCTTAATTGACATCAGTGAATCTTCATGTTCGATGGAAATAGCTCCATCATATCCGACAATACGTAGCATCGTCATCATATCTTTCCAAACCTTAGTGTCATGTCCATAACCTACGGTTCTAAACACCCATGAGCGTTCACTTAAATTACCGTATGATTTCATATCTAATACACCATTTTTTAAGACGTTGTCACTAAACATTTGTGTGTCTTTAGCATGGAAATGATGAATAGAATCCCCCATATATTTAATCGCTTGTACAGGATCAATTCCTTGCCAGAATAAATGACTTGGATCAAAGTTGGCACCGATGATATCACCAACTGCTTTTCTTAACTTAAGTAGTGTTTCTGGATTATAAACATTAAATCCTGGATGCATTTCTAAAGCAATTTTTGTTACACCATGTGATTTAGCAAAAGCTGCAGCTTTTTTCCAATATGGAATTAACACTTTATTCCATTGATATGCTAAAACTTCTTGGAAATCGTTTGGCCAAGATGAAACTGCCCAATTTGGTGTCTTATCTTTCTTACTACCACCTGGGCATCCTGAGAATGTAATGATTGTATCAATACCTAATTTTTCAGCTAATAAAACTGTATTTTCAAAATCTTTATGATCTTTATCTGCGACTTCTTTATTTGGGTGAACTGGGTTACCATGGCAAGATAAAGCACTAATCGTCATGTTATATCTCTTGAATGTATCTACAAATTCTTGAAAAGCTGTTTCATCTTGTAAGAGCACTTCAGGATTTGCATGTGCATTTCCAGGATATCCACCTGTTCCAATCTCAACTGTTGTTAACCCTAGAGAACTTAAATATGATAATGTATCTTCTAAACTTTGTCCGCTAAAAGGAACCGTTAAAACTCCGACTTTCATTTTTTACCTCCTACTAATTCTTTAATAAATTTAATGCTGTCTTCCACATTTGCAAGTGGATCATTAAGTGGCTTATCATTTTCTACAATCCAACCACTTTTCATTATCGAATAAACTTCACTATAATTGATGACACCTTTACCAACTGACTCAAAATGTGGTCCATTGTCGGTGATGATCATATCTTTTGCATGAATCAAATCAATACGATCTTTATATTTTTCTAAAAATGAGATAGCATCAACTTTAGCAAATGTTGCCCAATATATATCAAATTCAAGTCTAATTTCAGGAATATCTTTTAATAAGTGCTCAATCACATATAAATTATCAAAGGCTTGAAACTCATTTGCGTGATTATGATAAAACACTTTATATCCTGCTTTAGTCAATGAATCTACAGCTTTTCGAATTTGCGGCAACATTTTTTCATATGATGCTTTATCTTTCATTTCTGTATAAGGAATAACAATATTTTTTGTACCTAATATTTTATAATCTTCAATGACTTGTCCTATATGTTCTGTTAAGCGAGTCATGCTTTCGTGAGTTGACACGACTTCTAATTGGTATGAATCAAGTATGTTTTTAAGCTTGGATGCTGACAATCCGTAAAATCCAGCCAACTCAACACCATCAAATCCAAATGACTTAAGTGATTTAAAGACATGATCCATATTGTTTTCGATAATCGTTCTAAGTGAGTAAAGTTGAATATAAGATTTCATTATTTTTCTCCTTTTATCATGGGCTTGAAAAAATCAATCGTGTAATCAATACCGAAATCCCCAAGTTCATGTTTCCAAATGTGTGAATGTGGTTCTATCGATAGACCGCCTTGATATCCATGAAAATAAAGTAATCCCATAACAGCTTTCCAATTTGTCATATCAAGACCTGCAGGTGGATCATCAACTCTTTCGTTATCGACAATTAATGCACCTTTTAAATGGAAGTGATAAATATATTTCCCATAATCTTTGATTTCTTTTAAATAGTTCTTGAAATCATAGATTGCATGTGAAGGGTCATATTTAATACCTATACCGGGAACTTCCTTTAATACGATATCCCATGTATCTGGACCCACAATGAAATTATTCCAACGACAATTATAGACAGCTAATTTAATTTTTTTATCATTGGCATAAGTCATGAGTTCGTTTAAATACGCTAATGCATATGTCATATTTTGACTTTCTGATAATTCTGAAACATAATTGACACCAGTAACAAAAACGGGTGCATTCAAAGATACACATGCATCAATCATTTTTTTGTTTACCAAAAGTTCATCTTGGTTCACACCATCTTTAGTAATTCGATCTGTTCCCCATCTACCTACCGAAAGCACGTGTTGTTTATGTTGACTAAGTAATTTCATCGTTTCTGAGAGTGCATCAAAAAACTCATTTTCATGATGATTGATGGTGAATTCAACATATGATAATCCTTTAGACTTCACATAACTCAATGCTTCATTCGAGTAGTGTGAAATCATTCCAAGCTTCATCATTTTTGTTCACCAAAGAAGATTGGTTTCCCTGTTTTAGCTGACTCATAAATCGCTTCAAGTATTTGGGTAACTGCAAAAGCTTGTTCGGGTTTAACTAAAACATCTTGATCATTTAAGATAGCATCAATCCACATACGTGCTTCAATATCTTGAGAACGATCGCCTTTACCTTCATAAAATGCTACTCCACCCGGACCAAATGCTGGTTTTTCAACGACTTGACGATTATTTTTTACAAAATTAATACGTAACCCATCTTTCATATCCGCACCTGCAAGTGTTCCGCATAATGTTGTTTGTGCTTCGCCTACTTCAAGTGTATTGAGTGCCCATGAGGATTCGACAACAATGGTTGCTCCATTTTCCATAACCACATAACCAAAAGCAGAGTCTTCAACTGTAAATTCTTTTAAATCCCAATCGCCCCATGCATTAGCTGTTTGTCTTTGTTCACCAAGTTTATGAAATACAGAACCAACAACCATTTTTGGCTTATAGTTGTTCATCATCCATAATGTTAAATCAAGTGCATGTGTTCCAATATCAATTAATGGACCTCCACCTTGTTCATATTCATTTAAAAAAACACCCCATGTTGGTACTGCGCGTCTTCTAATCGCATGCGCTTTAGCAAAATAGATGTCTCCTAAAGTTCCTTTTTCAGTCTCTGCTTTTAAGTAAAGAGAATCTGCACGATATCGATTTTGATAACCAATAGTTAATTTCTTTCCCGTTCTATGAGCAGCATCAACCATTTTTTTAGCTTCGATTGCATTAATTGCCATGGGTTTTTCACACATAACATGTTTTCCAGCTTCAAGTGCATCTACCGTAATAAATGAATGACTACGGTTAGGTGTACATACATGAATGACATCAATCAATTTATCTTTGAGTAAATCCTTATAATCTTTATAGACTTTCGCATCTTTAGTTCCAAAATCAGTTTTAGCCTTTTCAGCTTTTTCAATGATAATGTCACAAAATGCTACCATTTCAACTTCTTTAACTAACGATAAGCTTGGCATATGCTTTTGAGTAGCAATGCCACCACATCCAATAATACCTACTTTTAAAGTTTTCATAAAATTCACCTCTTTCACATGTACATTATATATGCATATAAATTAATATGCTTATAATAATTTGTTATTTTTTTAGAAATCTTGCGATAATGTGATAAAATATAGAAAAGTAAAACGCTTTTATATCAAAATCGTATTTTTAGAGGTACATATGAAAAGAAATAGAATCATTAAAGAAATAGAGACAATTGAATTTGCACCTGTTCTCATTAGAACATATGCTTATAACTTAAATAAGCGTGATTGGGGTAAAGGTAAGTTCCCGCTACGCCTCGTTGAAACTTATGAATTCGAATTTATTATCGAGTCTGAAGGCTACATGAACTTAGAAGGTAAAAGATATCCTCTTAAACCAGGAGATCTTTGTTTGAGAAGACCAAGTGAAACAACAATGGGTGAACCACCGTATTCCTGTTACATGATTTCTTTTGCATTAACGAATGAAACGATTGATGATAAAGTACAACCTTATTATGTTAATGAAATATTAGATGCACTACCTGCTGTACTCTCAACAAAAAATCCGAAGTATTATGAGGTTATCTTTCTAAAAATTTTAGAGCAATATATTAAAAATGAATCTTCATCCATATTACTTATTCGTTCTCTCATTCTTGAAATGATTTTCGCTGCATACCAGGAAGTTAAACTCGATTATTTACCCTCTTCTGCTTATGCTCGAATCATAAAGAGTGCTATTCATTATATGGAAGATCGCTATACTGAAAAACTGACTCTAGAAAAAATTTCAGAAGAAATAAATCTATCTCCATCACATTTTCAGCGTATTTTTAAAACAACCATGAACATGTCTCCAAATGACTATTTAATTAATTATCGACTCATGAAAGCAAAAAAATTATTGTTAATTACGAATGACACAATTACTGATATAAGTTTTTTATGTGGATTCGAAAGCAATGCATATTTCTCATATGTCTTCAAGACTCACATGCTCATGACACCATCCATGTATCGTAAATCTCATCAAAAGCCATAAAAAAAGTCTACGCTAATGAATCATCTAAGCGTAGACTTTCTTGCTATTTAACTGCAATCGCATCTATTTCTACAGATACATCTTTCGGTAACCTACTTACTTCTACAGCTGCACGTGCTGGCTTATGATCTTTAAAAAACTCTTGATATATCTCATTCATTTGAGTAAATTGAGATAAATCTGTCATATAGACAGTACAACGAACGATATCATTTTTTGAATATCCAGCTGCTTCAACAATTGCCAATACATTATGCAAAGACTGTTTTGTTTGATCTTTAATGTCGTTTGAAACTAAAGTCATCGTTTCCGGAACAAACGGAATTTGTCCTGAAACGTAGAGCGTCTCACCCTTTGCTAATACTCCTTGTGAATATAGTCCAACTGCTTTTGGTGCTTTTTCTGTGTGTATAAATTTCATTGAGTGTGCCTCTTTTCTTAATTTCTCGTATCTTCAACTTCATTTTAGCACATGTTTTGTCAATCATTTGATGCATGTTTTGTCATTTTTTAGGTGCTTGTTTTGGAACTATAATGGTTCTTCAATTTAAACGTTATCGTTTCATCTCTATGAACTGTACCGCTCTCAACCATCATTGTAAAGAACGAATCATTCCATTCCGACATTTTATCTTTGGCATGTTTTAAGTTAGATAGAAACTCACTCATGATATAAACCCGAGCCTTTTTGTCGTCTATTATAATAAAAAAAGGTTCGATACCTAATTGTATCAAACCTATGCTTTCAATATGGGTTGTATGACCTATTTTGATACAATTTTACACCCCTAACGGAAATTTTTACACCCCCACCCGAAAAAATTACACCCCTGAATTATGGCTTAGTTTAGAGGTTTTATTTTTCGACTTTTTCTAGCAGCAATTTCATTGTGTCAAAATGGGGTCTTCCACTATCTACTTATTGTTGGGTATCAAACCCTTGTATGTCAAATTGTCTTGTCTTTATGGACTTTA
>DFNN01000138.1 GCA_002376065.1 Caryophanales bacterium UBA3566 | reverse complement strand
TATGAATCAACATCTAAAGACACTGTATGCTTTATATCTATTTTTGATTAAAGTAAGTGATTGATATATCACTGAATACTTTTGATAGTTGAAAGATAGATGTAGGTTTGGTAATTGAAATGATTGAGAGATTTCAATCACTAAAAGTAACGGGAGATTATAAATGATAGTTACGGTAAATAAAGCGAGTAGAAGATATACAATTAAGTTAAAGTAATTGATTGTTTGTAGTGAGTATTGCTGTATATAAGGTATTTGGGTCAAAATAAAAAACTGATATAGGAATATAAAGATAAATATCATTGTAGCTAATAGTGGCATATAATGCTTTCTCATTCGCTTCAGCATATTATCTCCTCCTACATTGCAGTTTTGTTTATTATATCACGATGTATCTTTCGCTGCAATATATTCAAGATAAGGTGCGAGACAGATATTTTAACTAAAAAAAATCGAATACCATAGACAAGCCTATGATATTCGATCAATCGTTTAGATGGTGGAGAATACTGGGCTCGAACCAGTGACCCCTTGCTTGTAAGGCAAGTGCTCTCCCAACTGAGCTAATCCTCCAAAACTATAGATATAGTAACATTATTTCTCTTGTTTGTCTACTCTAAATTGTCATTGATTATAAATATTGCGCATAATAAGATACTATGTTATAATACTGAAGGCGTTTTCAAAGGAGTGATTTGATGAATAACATAGAACGGTTAAAAGAAGAACATGGCGTTGATTTTATCGAAGAGTTCGTCATCAATGATGACGAGCATTTTACGTTTTATTTTGATTTTCAAGCTTCTCCGAGGAGATTTTATATTACGAGTAGAAAACAATCTTTCTTTAAAGGGCTTAGTGGAGACTCTTTTACATTTGAAGATATAATTCCTTATATCATCAAAGATAATAAATTGGCTGAAGTAGAAGGAAAAATGACCTTTATTGAAGATATAAAGAAAAAAGTTGATCGATTAACCAAAGAATCATATATATTTCTGCCGATTAATGATGAAGGTACAGATTATTGGTTGACAGTCGGATTTTATGTTCATACATATGAAGATGATATGCCTAAGATTGTATTCTCAAGAGTAAATAGAGTACAGACGACAACACCTGATGAGATTCGTTATTATCAACTAGCGCATCAAGATCCAGCGACAAAGTTGTTTACGAGGGAAACATTAAGAAAACATATCTTAATGCAGGAAAATTTCAATGGTAGTTGGGGATTATATATCGATATTGATGGATTTAAAAGCATCAATGATACCCATGGACATAAAGTTGGAGATATGTTTTTGGCACAGTTAGCGCAAGTATTCATCAATGATTGGGAAAAAGATGTGATTTATTATCGCTTAGGTGGAGATGAATTTTTTGTAAGAGTAAACAATCATACAAAAGATGAGGTTGAGCTTCGAGCAAAAAGATTGGTGTCTACGATTGAGCAAATTGAAATTGAAGGATTTCCAATTGATGTGAGTGCCTCGATTGGTATTGTTCATATCGATGGCAATGCTCGTGGATATGATGAAATATTGGATGATTCTGATAAAGCGATGTATCAAGCGAAAGAAAGTAAAAGTGAAAGATATCAATTTTATCAAGATTGATATCTTTTTTTGGTTTCAAATGATTATTTGTGTTAAAATACATAAGAGAGGAAGTGAATTATGAATATCAGTGATGCAAAATTGGTACTCAGTGCTGTATCAAAAGAACACTATCCTGAAAGTACGTTGCCTGAAATATTGTTATCAGGGCGTAGTAATGTGGGAAAGAGTAGTTTTATTAATACTGTATTAAATCGAAAGAATTTGGCTTATATATCAGGAAAACCTGGAAAGACACAAACGTTAAACTTTTATTTGATCAATGACGCATTCTATTTTGTTGATGTGCCTGGATATGGATATGCGAAAGTTTCTAAACAGTCACGCATCGAGTTTGGGGAAATGATTGAGGAATATTTACAATACCGTGAGCAATTAAGTTTGATTGTCTTGCTTGTTGATTTTCGTCATCCTCCAAGTGAAGATGACAAAATCATGTATGAATATTTAAGAGCATATAATTTACCAACGCTTGTTGTTGCGACAAAATATGATAAAGTGAAACCGAGTATGCGCAGCAAGCATGAGAAAATGATTAGGTATGAATTGAAACTAGCAGCAGATGATCTATTTGTGACGTTTTCGGCAACGACAAAACATAATTTAGATGTGATTCATGAGATATTAGAAGGAGTGATATCATGAAGATATTGTTAATTGGTGGTACTGGCTTAATATCAACAGCGGTATCAAAGAAAATTGTAGAGCGCGGAGATGAACTATATTTATTAAACCGTGGTCATCATAATGATTTGGCACCAAAAGAAGCACACCTGATAATTGGAGATTATCGTAAAGATGATTTGAAAGAATTGTTTAAAGGAATGCATTTTGATGTTGTGGCGAATTATATTGCTTTTACTGAAGAAGATGTGAAACGTGATGTTGAAGTGTTTGCGGGATTAACTGATCAATATGTCTTTATTAGTTCAGCTTCTGCGTATCAAAAACCAGTACGTGATTTCCCAATTACAGAAGAGACTCCTTTGGAGAATCAATATTGGGAATATTCAAACAATAAAATCAAGTGTGAACGTTACTTAAGAAGTATTGACATCAAAGGATTCAATGTAACGATTGTTCGTCCTAGTCATACGTATGACGATACAAAATTGATTGCCGTATTGAAAGATCATGCGAACCAATATGGAATTATTGATCGAATATTAAAAGAAAAACCATACATCATCCCAGGAGATGGGACAAGTCTTTGGACATTGACCTTTAATGAAGACTATGCGGAGCTATTTGTACCGTTGCTTGGTGAAAAGCGTGCATATGGAGAAGATTATCATATTACAAGTGATTTTGTTTATACTTGGGAACAAATATATGAGTTCTTCTGTGATGCGCTTGGGAAAAAACCGAACCCTATTCATATACCAACGGACTATATCGTAAAACATTTACCAGAGTTTGCTGGTGAATTATATGGCGATAAAATGCATAGTGCCATTTTTGATAATCGCAAAGTAAAAGTCTTTAACCCTATTTATGAAGCGAAGTATTCATATAAAGATATTGCGAAAAAAGCAGTAGCGCATTATATGAACAATAAAGAGTTACAGACTGTCAATAAAGCGTTCGAGGCCAGACTGGATGCTTTGATTGAAGCGTACCTTAAAAAATAGCATAAAAAAAGATTGCAGAAATGCAATCTTTTACTTTATTACATGGTGCCACTTGCTGGACTCGAACCAGCAACCTTTGCCTTACCATGGCACTGCTCTACCTGTTAGGAGCTAAAGTGGCTTAACCTTAAACTATTTTATCATAAAAGAATAAAAACGCAATAGTTTATACGTTAAATTGTACACATCCTTCTTTACAAAGGCGTTGCCTTGTGTTACTATATCTATAAATACGGCGAATAGGCTAGTATATTATGTGTGTTATATAGAGAGTTGATGGCTGGTGGAAATCAACAAACACCTTAGTAGAATGTCACCTAGGAGTAGCTTTTCTGAAGATAGTAAGAAAAGACGTCACCTGCGTTAAAGGATTGAGCGCACAATACATATTTGTATTGTGAACTAAGGTGGTACCGCGAATATTCGTCCTTACATTTATGTAGGGACTTTTTTAATACAAGGAGGTTTAAGATGAAAGAACTGAGTAAAAAGTATGAGCATCATCAAGTAGAAGAAGGAAAATATGCTTATTGGAAAGATCGTGGTTTTTTTAAGAGTGGCGATCAAACAAAAGAACCATATACGATTGTGATTCCACCTCCTAACGTGACTGGGAAGTTGCATTTGGGTCATGCTTGGGATAATACATTGCAAGATATGATTATTCGTCGTAAGAGAATGCAGGGGTATGATGCACTCTATTTACCGGGTATGGATCATGCGGGAATCGCGACGCAGGCAAAAGTTGATCAAAAGTTAAAAAGCGAAGGGATTAGTCGCTATGATTTGGGTCGTGAAAAGTTTTTAGATGTTGCGTGGGAATGGAAAAAAGAATATGCTGGTCACATTCGTGAACAATGGGCAGCGCTTGGTGTGAGTGTGGATTATGATAAGGAACGTTTCACGTTAGATGAAGGCTTAAATAAAGCTGTGAATGAAGTGTTTGTTCGTCTTTATGAAAAAGGATTGATCTATCGTGGTGAGCGCATCATCAACTGGGATGTTGAAGCGAAAACTGCTTTATCAAATATCGAAGTTGATCATAAAGAGCTTGAAGGAGCGTTTTATTACTTTACTTATGAACTAACTGATGGAAGTGGATCATTATCGATTGCGACAACACGTCCTGAAACGATGTTTGGTGATACTGCATTGATGGTGCATCCTGAAGATGACCGTTTCAAAGATTATCTTGGAAAAGAAGCGTTTATTCCTGGGACAAGTCGCGCGATTCCGATTATTCAAGATGAATATGTTGATCGTGAATTTGGAACTGGTTGCGTGAAAGTAACACCTGCACATGACCCGAATGACTTTGAAGTAGGTGTTCGACACAATTTAGAGATGCCTCTATGTATGACAGAAGATGGGAAAATGAATCATCTTGCACATAAATATGAAGGGATGGATCGTTTTGCTTGTCGTAAGTTGCTTGTTGAGGATTTAAAAGAAGCAGGACTTTGTACAAAAGTAGAAACGATTATGCATAATGTAGGACATAGTGAGCGTACTGGTGTTGTCGTTGAACCACGTTTATCAAAACAATGGTTTGTGAAGATGGAACCACTAAGCACGCAAGCTGTTGAAAAAAGTGAAGTTGAGTTTGTCCCTTCTAGATTTGAAAAAACATTCTTACGTTGGATGAATGGAACGCTTGACTGGTGTATTTCTAGACAATTATGGTGGGGACATAGAATTCCTGCTTGGTATAAAGATGAAGAAGTGTATGTTGGACATGAAGCGCCTGATGGTGAAGGTTGGACGCAAGACGAAGATGTCCTTGATACATGGTTTAGCAGCGCCCTTTGGCCGTTTTCTACATTAGGTTGGCCTGATGAAACAGATGATTTTAACCGCTATTATCCGACAGATGCGATGGTGACTGGTTATGATATTATCTTCTTTTGGGTTGCGAGAATGATTTTCCAAGCGCTTGAATTTACAGGTGAAAGTCCGTTTAAACATGTATTAATTCACGGTTTGATTCGTGATAGTGATGGACGAAAAATGTCAAAATCGCTTGGTAACGGTGTAGATCCCCTTGAAATCAAAGAACAATATGGGATTGATACATTGCGTTATTTCTTAACAACCAATAGTGCACCTGGTCAAGATTTGCGTTTTGAGATTGAAAAAGTGGAATCTAGTTGGAATTATATTAATAAATTATGGAATATATCACGCTTTGTGTTAATGAATATTGGTGAAATGACGATTGAAGACATTGAGATTGATACGGAGAATTTAACGTTGCCTGATCGTTATATTTTATCTAGATTAAGCAAAGTGATTACTGAAATTGATGATTTATACGAGCGTTTTGAATTTGGTGAAGCAGCGAAAATCATCAATCATTTCAGTTGGGAAGAGTTTGCGGCTTGGTATGTAGAGATTGCGAAGATACAATTACAAGACGAAAAACTTCGTGAACAAACTAAATCTATATTGGCGTATGTTTTATTAGACATCATGAAGTTGTTGCATCCATTTATGCCATTTGTTACTGAAGAGATTTATCAAAATATACCTCATTTAGAAGAAAGCATTATGATTTCTTCTTGGCCACAGGCAATTGATGAATTTGATGATGAAGCCTCAGTTGAATCATTTAAGATTGTGCAAGAGTTGATTCGTGTTGTACGTAATGCACGTGCGAAATACAATGTTGCGCCTAGTAAGAAACTCGATATCATTATCCATCCGACCAATGAAGAATATTATAACTTGTTCGTAAGCGAACAAGTATTGTTAGAGAAATTCATCAACCCAGAACATTTGGTGATTGATATCAATAGTTCTCCTAGCGATGATATGGTGACGTTTGTTTCAAGTGAGTTTGAAGTATATATTCCACTTGGGAACCTTGTCGATATTGATGCGGAAATCCTTCGTCTTGAAGATGAACAAAAAAGACTGATTGGTGAACAAAAACGTTGTGAAGGAATGCTTTCAAATGAAAAATTTATTTCACGTGCACCGAAGGAAAAGGTTGATGAAGAGCGTGCAAAATTGAAAGATTACAAAGATCAATATGATCGTGTGAGTGAACGAATTATGGAGTTGAAAAATGTTTAATCAAGTTGATGAAGCAATAAAGTGGCTGGAAAGTGTTCGACGCTTTGGTGAGAAATATGATTTATCACGTATGGAAAAAGCCTGTTCACTTTTAGGAAATCCAGAAAAAGACTTACCAGTGATTCACATTGCTGGTACAAATGGGAAAGGATCGACGGTGGCGTTTCTTAAATCGATCCTCTTAGAAGCAAATTATAATGTCGGTACCTTTACGAGTCCTTATATTGTTAAGTTTCATGAACGAATCAATTACAACAATCAAGATATTTCTGATGAGGAGTTGTTGAAATATATCAACATACTTTATCCTTTCCAACAGAAGTATTTTGAAGAGTATCATGATATCATTACCTTTTTTGAATTGTTGACGTTGATGAGTTTTCTGTATTTTAGAGATAAAGACTTGGATTTCGTTATTTATGAAGTTGGTCTTGGAGGAACACTCGATGCGACCAATGTTGTTTCACCGATGATTTGTGGCGTTACATCAATTAGTTATGATCATATTCATGTACTTGGAGATACCTTAGAAGAAATTGCGATGAATAAATTAGGGATTGTTAAAGAAGGCATCCCAATCTATACAACGATTACACAAGAATCACTTTATCCATTGGTTAAAGAGGTCGCTAATCAAAAAAATGCGTTTTATAGAATCATTAAGCCAGACGAAATAAGAAATGTTCAGTTTTTAGAGTATACGAGTTTTGCGTTTGATGGTGAAACTTATGAACTTTCACTGCAAGGTGTGTATCAGACAAGAAATGCGGCACTCGCTGTTTCAATGATTGCTTATATGAAAAAGCACAACATGTTGAATATCACGTTATCTCAAATGAAAAATGGATTGCGTAAAGCGTTTTGGCCAGGTAGATTAGAACGTTTTGGGAATGTGATTTTAGATGGTGCTCATAATATCGGTGGCGCTGAGTCTTTAAAAGAAACGATTTTATCGATGCATGGAGATAAAACCATCAAGATTTTATACACTTCGATGGCTGATAAAGATTATGATAGTGTACTAAGAGTTGCTGAGAGTTATGCGGATGAATTTTATCTTACTGAGATTGATTATCCACGTTGTGAGCGTAAGGAAGTTCTTTTTGA
>DFNN01000055.1 GCA_002376065.1 Caryophanales bacterium UBA3566 | reverse complement strand
AAAGGCAACTTTTTTTAAATTAAATGATATAATAATGAACGAGGTGATTTAGGTGGAAGAAATCATAAAATTGGTTGTGATTGTTCTCATTGGCGGAATGATTGGTTGGATGACCAATAAAATTGCGATTAAGATGTTGTTTCGCCCAGTCAATCCTAAAAAGATATTGTTTTTTACGTTTCAAGGTGTTTTTCCGAAGCGGAAAGATGTCATGGCGGAAAAACTAGCGGCGACGATTGAGAGTGAATTATTGAGTAAAGAGAATCTATTGAATTCGATGTTTGGGCCGAATAGTCAAGCTGAAATAAAAGCGCAATTGACGGAGATATTGCTTGGCGCAATCAAAGGCAAAATTCCACCAATGGCAAAGATGCTCTTAGGGGAAAACATTGAAGAAACGATCAAAGATTATTTGTTGAAACATCAAGATGCGTTGTTTGATCAGTTGATGGATGTCATCAAAGAAAACGGCATGTCTTCTGTCAATGTGAAACAGTTGATCCAAACGCGTATTGATGAACTTGATTTTGTCGAGTTTGAGGAAATTATTTTTGGATTGATGAAAAAAGAATTAAAACATGTGGAAATCATTGGGTTATTTTTAGGAGCAATGATTGGGGTTATTCAATATTTGGTGACCTATTTCTTATAAGCACTTTGATTATCAAATGTGCTTTTTTTTAGTATAATGGACTTGAGAGTTGGTGGATTATGAAGGCAGATTTACATATGCATACAACGTTTAGTGATGGACGTAAAACTTATCAAGAAGTGATGGATATGGCAAAGGAGAATGGTGTGGACGTGATTAGTATCACCGATCATGATACCATTCGTGATGTGGATGCATTAAGTTCTTATGCTGAAAAGATTGGTATTCGCTATATTCCTGGGATTGAACTTTCGACGATCTATCAGGGTAAAAGTGTCCATGTTCTTGGATATTTTACAGATCAATCCTATCTTGATGAAGATTTATTAGCATACACCAAGCAAATCAAACATGATCGAGAAGTGCGTGCGAGAAACATGATTGATTTGTTGAAGAAACATTTTGATATAGAAATTACTTACGACGATGTGAAAAAAGAAGCATATGGGATTATTGCAAGACCGCATATCGCAAAGGCAATCATGAGAAAGTATCCAAGATTTACACATAATGAGATTTTTGATCAAATGATTGGTGACAATTGTAAGGCATATTTGCCAAGTGTAGAGTTATCATTGGATGATGGTCTTGCGTTTTTAGAACGTTTTTCTTGTGTTAAAGTACTTGCACATCCAGTGTTGGTTAAGAATCATATTAAGAACGATGTGTTGAGTAGGAACTATGATGGAATAGAAGCAATCTATTATCAAAACAGAGATGAGGATACCGCGTTTTATAAGAAACTGGCCAGTGAAAGAGGACTTTTGGTAACAGCTGGAAGTGATTATCACGGGATTGTGAATGATTCCAAGCATGGTGAAATAGGAACTTGCACGATTAGTGGAGATACTTTAAAATCTTTTTTGGAGAAGTTTTAGATAAGAAATTGTTTTAAAAAAATGAAATTCATAGTATAATAAGGGCAACAAAAAGGAGAGATTTTTATGAGAAATAGAGTCGTAAATGGAGACCTCAGGTATAAAGACAGAGGAAACATTGAATATCGAATTATTGAAGGATTTGATAGTGAACAAGATTACTTAGAATTAGAATATAAAGATGATGAGAAAACATATACTTGGGGATATTATTGGGAAGAAGACGGAAAAACAGCACTTGAGCATGTCCAAAGTGTGAGTTATGAGAAATTAAAAGAAGGATTCGTTGAGAATTTAAATGAAAAAGGGTATTATTTACATCGTGGTGAGTATCAATTGTTGAAAGAAGCGATTGTTATTTTTGTCTCACATCAACAATACATAGTTGATATTTGTACCCAAAAAGGATTATGTTAATGAAAAAGAACTTTTTGTTCTTTTTTCTTATGGTGCTTATTGTAGGGATTACTTTGTTTCTTTTCTCAAGAGATGCCTTTTTACATTTCGCTTCTGAGTATCGTTATATAGGTGGTTTTATGAAGTTTTTTGTGCTTGCTTCTTTGGGAGATTTGTTGAGTAGTTATTTGAAACATAAAAACTTTGTTTGGCCAAGTTATTTTCTTGTTAAGGGTATAATTTGGGGATTTATTGGGATTTTGATTGTGGTGATGTTTCCACTTTATGTAAATGGTGTTGAAGCACTTTTTCGTGAAGGATTATTGCCATTTGAGACTCGTTTTACTGAGGCACTATATACATCAATTTTGATGAATATCACATTTGGAGCGATGATGATGCTTGCGCACTTTACAAGTGATGGATATTTAAGTTATAAAAAAGAACATTTATCATTGAAAGAAACGATGCAAAAACTTGATTACCCTCAGTTTATGCATCGCACATTTTTTAGAGTAATCCCACTTTTTTGGATTCCTGCGCATACGATCACATTTTTATTACCTACTGAGTTTCGTGTTTTATTTGCGGCTACACTAGGAATTGCGCTTGGGTTTATACTAGGGATGACAAAAAGGATGAGTACAAATGGGAATGATTAGTACGGTAAAAAGATATTGTCAGTTAAAAAAAGCGTTGTTTAAACCTTATGATTATATTTGTCATCATAAAGAAAATATTTATCATTTAAAAATGGTGAAGTTTCGTGGGGAAGCAATTGTAACTTTTAACTCAAGAAATCATTTATCAATTAAATCTGGAAAAGTAAAAGATGGACGTTTTGTGACGAAGAGTGAAACCATTGTTTCACTAGAGCATTTTTCTGATATTCATCAAGGGGTGCTTGTGTTTGATCAGATGCCATTTAAGCTGTTGAAGCAAATAAATGAATCAGATATTGAAGAAATCACAGATCGTTTTGTGCATGATTATCTATTGATTTCTAAAGAAGAAGACTTGATAGCGCTTTTAGATTAGGGATTATTTAGAAAAAGTTTCATTTTCAAACCATTTTTTTGCATCATGTGTTATCTTATGCATGAGGTGAGAACATGAATAACAATAAAGAACGTGTGTTTAAGGTAAGTGAGTTTCTTTCCATTATTCAATTGGCAAGAATTGCATTTCCTACGATGCGTGATGCGAAGAAAAGAAAAGCTTTCTCAAAACAGTTAAAAGAACGAATTATGTTGGCAGTGACAAATGTGAATGGTTGCGCGCTCTGTTCGTTTGTTCATACAAAAATAGCGTTAAAAAGTGGGTTAGAAGCTAGTGAGATTAAAGCGTTACTTGGTGGTGAAAAAGATCAAGTGCGAGAAGAAGATTTGATTGCGATTTTGTTTGCGGAGCATTTTGCTTATAGTAAAGAATCACCTGATAAAGAAGCATTAGATAGGTTGGTTGATTATTATGGCGATGAACGAGCAAATCTTATTTTGGCGAGCACAGTAATGATTTCATTAACGAATGTGATTGGTATTACACTTAACTTGTTTAAAAAACGTTTAATGTTCAAACGTGACAAGCGTAGTTCTTTTTTAAGTGAAATAGCGATTCTACTTTTGATTCCTTATGCAGGAATACAATTAATGCTTGGACAATTGTTTAAAAGAAATAAAAGACAAAAATTGGTGGCTAAATTCGTTTAGCCATTTTTGATTTCTTTTGGTATAATATAGACGGTGGTGATATTGTGAGATGTTTAATAACAGGCTTTGAGCCTTTTTTAGAAAGAAGTGAAAATCCTTCAATGGATGTTCTTCCTTTACTAAAAAATGAAGTAGTTGGATGTGAGATAGAAACACTGTTGTTGCCGGTGATTTTTGATCAGGTGTTTGATGATGTAAAAACAATGATCGATACATTTAAACCGGATATAGTTATCCATCTTGGGTTGGCAGAAGATCGAGACAAGATTGCGCTTGAACGTGTTGCGATTAACATTAAAGACGCAAGAGGGAAAGATAATATTGGGAATTGTCCTATTGATGAAAAGATTGTAATAGGTGGACAACCTGCGTATTTTTCAAGTCTTCCTTTACGAAAATTTGAAGCAGTATTGCGCCAAGAAAATATTCCTGTTTACGTGTCGAATACTGCTGGAACATATGTTTGTAATAATGTGATGTATCATACCCTACATTATATTGCGCAAAATAACTTACCAATCATTGCTGGATTTATCCATTTACCATTGATGAAAGAACAAGCAAAAGAGGATGAAAAAGCAATGCCATTGCAAGAGATAAAAAAGGCGATTTCTTTGATGATTCAGTCTGTTTGTACAAAAGCTCTTAATTGAGCTTTTTTCTTTGTGCACAAACACATATTGAAAATACTTTAAAAAAGCATGAAATAGTGATAAAATGGTTTATAGAAAGGGTAAGGAGGATTATTCATGTCAAATAACGAAGAAAAAAATGTGAAGGAATTAAAAAAAGATTATGGGGACGTTAAAGAAAAAGAACATGAAACCAATGATGCGCTAAAGAAAAACAAAGAAGCTTACAAGAAAAAAACAAAAAAGACTGACAATGAATACCAAAAAGCCATCAATACATTGGATGAAGATCTTGAAAAAATGAAAGCTCTTTATGTTGAAAAACAAGATAATCAGAAAAAACTTTATAAGGAAAAAGTGACAAGGATTCATGCCCAATTAAAAGAATTAACCCTCAAACATGAAAACGCGGTCAAAGAAATCAATGACGCTTATTTGAAGCGTCAAAATGACATTAAAAAAGAAGTAAAATCAATTGAAAATGATAAAACGGATCGTCTTTCAAATGAAGACGCTGTGATGAAAGAACAAGAAGCACTTTTTGAAGCTTCTTTAAAAGATATAGAGGAAACCTTTGAAACAACTGTACAAAAGCACGAAGAACAGGTAAAAGAAGTAAAAAAAGATTTTGAACAACAACAAGAAGATATTAGAAAAAGCAACAAAGATCGATTAGAAGAATTGGCTGAAGCCACAAAAGAAGAAACGACAAAGTTGGAGCAATCTATAGAGATTGAAAAAAGTGCCAAGGAAGAAAAAGTCTCAATCATAAAAGAAAAGTTTGATGAAGAATCAGCTGTGATTCAAGAAAAAAGAGAAAAAGTTGTTGAAGAATTTGATCAACAAATGAAGGCGTTAGATCAAACGATTGAACATAAGATTGCTCGTCACGAAAAATTTATGGAAAAAAGTGAAAAAGATCATGATGAACGTGCAGTAAAATTGCATAAAAATGAGATTAAGAACCTTCATAAAGCATATGATAAAGACTTACATGATTTGCAAAAAAATAAACAAAGCGAATTGGCTAGGTTGGATCAAGAATTGGTGGTGCTAAAAAACCGTTTCTTTGAAGAAAAATTAACTCTTGAAAAAAGTTGTAAAAAAGAGACTGAAGAACTCATTTATCAAAGCGAATTATTGAAGGCAGAAGACAATTTTCAAGCTGAAAAAATTGAATTAACGTTGGATATTGATTTGATGAATGTATCTTATCAATTTGAAGAAGCGAAAGTAGAACTTGAATCCAATGATCTTGTTATCCACGAAAACAAAGAAGGATCAATTTCGAAACATCATGCAGATAAAGAAATCATTGAAGCAAAATATGAGCAAAATAAGCAACTTATTTTGCGCAATTTTGAAATTGCTGAAGTTAAAAATGAAAGTGCAAAAGAGATCGCACAAATTGAAAAAGAAGCTGAAATATCAAGATTAAATATCGATTTAAGTATCGATGAAGCGAGTGCAAAGTTTGATTTAGAAACAGAAAAGCATCGCCATGCTTTAGAAAATGAAGTACTTTGTTTCGAAGAACAAATTGCACATTATGAAAATGATTTTGAGCGTCAGCAAGCGTTGAAAAATGAATATGTTTCGTATCAAACAATGGTCAAAAGTTTGGAACAGACACAATTAAAAGAAATTGCTGAATATGATGAAGCAGAGACGAAAAATCGTTATCAATTGAAAATATCATATATGGAATCACTTTTACCAATGATTGATCAAGATAAAAAAATGTTGTTAGAAAAAATTGATCAACAGTTTTCTTTAGAAGGAAAAATGTATGAAGAACAAATTGAACTGATTTCTTCAACTCGTTTAGAAGAAATTGATGAATTGGTTCAAGAGTTTGATGATAAAATTGCGAAAGTTATTGAAAAAAGAGACCAGTTAGATCCAAATGGATATAAACGAGAAATCAAAGATTATAACACTGAAATCAAAGATTTGGAACGTTTAAAAGATAAAATGGTCGAAGAAAAGAAAAGTGAACTAAAAGAAAAAACAAATCTTTATAAAGACGCAAAGAAAGAAACGGAAGATCGTAAGATCAATGCTTTTAACGAAGCAAGTGCGTTCTTTGATAAGGAAGAAGGACACATCAAACGTACGATTCAAATGTTGAAAGATGAACTTGATAAAGAATTATACAATAAAGATACCTATTTACAAAAAATGAAGGAAGATGCTCTTCATTATGAAACATTCACCAAAGAACTTGCGAATTTGATGGATGAGCAAAATAGTACTTACTTGCAAAGACGTATCAATAAAGCGAAAGATCAAATCAAGGAAATGCGTAATAAATTTAAAGATGAGTTGAAAGCACGTGAACTTGGATTAAAAGAAGAAACAAATAAATTTGAAGCATTGAAAGAAGAAGTCAATGCCAATAAAGATGATGAAATTTCTCGTATTGAGGATGATCAGAATCAGAAAATCAGTGTCATTTCAGCACAAGCGAAAAAGACCAAAGAACGATTTGAAAACTTTGAAAAAGAACGTACAAATAAGTATGAAACAAAAATTAAAGAGTTGCATCATACGGTACAACAAAAAATACAAAGTTTAAAACAAGATTTGGTTGCGGACCATAGTAGGCTAAAAAAAGCACAAAAAGAACATGAAAAAACAATGAAAACTTTGGAAAAACAATACAGTAAAACGAAAAAGTTGATTTATAAGAAGTATCAGGCTTCATTAAAAAAAGAACTCGATACGATTAGTCGTAGAAGAGCTTCATAATTGGAGGACGATGCTCGAGTGAGTGTCGTTTTCTTAGATAGGTGAGAAGTTATGGAAAAAAATATTAAAAGAATGTATTGGTTTGGTTTAATTATTTTCGGGGCCTTACTTCTCCGTTTGACATATGAATTTGTCTTTGATTATCTATCACAAGAGTACTTCTTTACACAATTTATTGAAGTAATGATTCGGTTCTCTATAACTGCGTTGAGTGCAATTATCGTACTTTCCATTTTGATGAAAAGTGAACAGACTCCAACAAAGTTACCATGGTTGTTGTTTTTGGTGTTTGAACCATTTATTGGACTTGCTTTGTTTTTAACATTTGGACGTGAATATAGATATTCATTACGTTATCGTAAAAAAGAAAAACTGAGACCTTCTGCGTATTTAACCAAAGAACCCCTAACTGATTTTCATGAGCTCTTAGACAAAGGGATAGATCAAGAATTGGTCGATATCTTTAGAGTGTCTTATGAGGAGTCGAAACACCATATATACCACGGGGATTCACATGCGGAGATATTAACCAATGGGCACGCATATTATGATGCGTTAAAAGATGCGATTAAAAATGCAAAAGAGTTCATCTTTTTACAAAGTTATATTATTCAAACAGATAAAATTGGACATGAAATTTTTGATTTACTGAAGGAAAAACGCAACGTAAAAAGAATATTGTTGTATGATGCGATTGGTTCTATTTATTTAGATCGTTCAACACTGTCATCCTTAGAAAATTCTGGGGTGGAGATTATAAAGATTGACCCTGTAAAATTTGGATTCTTTAATACGAGAATTAACTATCGTAATCATCGTAAGGTCATTGTGATAGATGGAGAGATTGGTTTTACTGGTGGAATGAATATAGGGGATGAATATATTCATCGTTCAAAACTAGGATTTTTTCGTGATACCCAAGTAAAAATTACTGGTCGTGCGGTGAATTCACTGACTGCGTTATTCTTACGTGATTACTACAGCATGACGGGCAATTTCTTAACAGATGGATTCTATAAGGAACATACAGTAAAAACCAATGAGACTGTCCAAATAGTGCCTTCTGGTCCAGAATTTATGCGTCCACCTATTCGTAATACTTATGTGAAGATGATCAACAATGCAAGAGAAAGTATTTATATAACAACACCGTATTTGGCGCTAGATGTTGAAACGAAAACATCCCTCATCATCGCTGCGAAATCTGGAGTTGATGTACGTATTATTATTCCAGGAAAACCAGATAAAAAAATGGTGTATATTGTCACAAAATCATTTATAGAAGAATTGCTCGTTAGTGGGATTAAAATCTATTTTTATGAAGATGCATTTATTCATTCTAAGGTCTTCATTATGGACCGTACTATTGGTAGTATAGGTTCATATAATCTCGATAATAGAAGTGCTAGAATCAATTTTGAAGTAACTGCCTTATTACTTGGTGAAGCGGTGGAACAATTGGTGAAAGATTTTGATCATGATTTGAGTAACTCAAGATTGATTGACTTAATAGAATGGAAAAACCGTTCAGTTTTTCATCGATTAATTGAAGGTGTATTTAATATCATGGCACCAATTGTGTAAATGATGATTAGATTTCGTGCATAATCTTAAGGAAAATTGTATAATATAATTAAGAAAACATAAGGGAGCGATTTAATGAAACTTTTTGGCAAACGCAAAAAAGAAGAAGATATTATCGAAGCTGAGATTGTTATTCCAGAAGAAGTTGAAAAAGTTGATGAAGAAATAGTAGAAACAGAAGAAGCAAGTGAGTTGGAACGTAAATTTGAAGAAAAAGGCAAAGAAATCGGTCGAAAAGCCGGTAAGATTTTGCATGAATCAAAACAAAAAGCGGACCAATTAAAAGAAAAAATCAAGGAAAAAGATTATCCTGGAAAAGTGAAACAAACTTCTAGTGATATCAAAACGAAGGTAAAAGAAAAAGTATCGAAAAAGTGAGAGGACTGTCTTTTTAGGCAGTTTTTTTGTTTTGAAATTCAAAATAATTGTAAAGCTTTTTACAATTTGTAAATTTTTCAATATAATAATAGAGAGGTGATGAGTATGAGTAGTGTAAAACGTTTTGAATTGACATTATTATCCAAGGAACAAGTTGGAGATGAATATGTTGTATTTTCATTTGAACCAAACGAAAAGATTGATTTTTCAGAAGGACAATATGGGTTATTTATGCATGTGGGGAAACAAATCGAAGGACGCCAAGTTCGTGCTTTTAGCATTGTCTCTTCATTAGAAGAAGAACATATTAGGATTGCGACAACCATCGGTGAAGAACCAAGTGATTTTAAAGAAAAAATGGATGAACTCGCCGTCGGGGATAAAATGTCGATGGAAGGACCAATGGGTGATTTCACCTTAGAAACGGATAAAGACGCGGTCTTTATTGCTGGGGGAATTGGGATTACTGCTCTTAGAAGTATGATCATGTTGATGGGAAATATCGGGAAACAAAGTGGTCATTTGATTCATCATGAAGAATCAAAGATGTATCCTTTTAAAGAAGAGTTGGTTGGTTCTAAATTTTTAACAGCTTCTTATACTTCGACAGAGGAAGATTTAAGAAAAGCATTGAAAAAAGCAACAGATAAATATAAGAATGATGTGTATTACTATATTACAGGTGCTCCTGGTTTTGTTGGACGTCTATCAGGGATGTTAGAAGAATTCAATATTAGTAGTGTACGTATTAAATACGATCGTTTCAAAGGTTACTAAGATAAAGGAAATTCATCTTAGATATTGACAAGGAGAATATATATGGAAAGACTAAATGGTGTAGATTTTTTTGAGTTATTTAAAGCGGGAACAAATTCCGTGTTGCAAAAACGAAAATTGTTAAATGATATTAATGTGTTTCCTGTTCCTGATGGAGACACAGGGAACAATCTTGTTTATACGATGCAAACTATTACATCAGAGAGTAAGGCTGAAAATTCTTTTCAAGCAACAATTGATTCGATCAGCGAAAGTGCATTGATTGGAGCGCGAGGTAATAGTGGTGTCATTTTCGCACAGTTTATTAATGGTCTTCGAGCTGGGTCTTCTGGAAAAGAAGAAATTGATGTCATCGATTTCTCAAGAATGGCTTGTGAGAGTGTTGATTATGTTAAGAACGCATTAAGTAATCCAGTAGAAGGTACGATGATTACGGTGATTCGTGACTGGGCGTATTTCTTAGATTCGATGAAAGATAAAGTCTCAAGTTTTATTGATTTATTAGAACAAGCACATAAAGAAGCGACAAAATCATTAGAACGTACGAAAGATTTGTTGAAAGTATTAAAGAAAAATAAAGTGGTTGATAGTGGTGCGATGGGATTTGTGTTGTTTTTAGAGGGAATGAATAAATTTTTGCATCATGAAAAAGTTGATATTGAAGTTCCTGAAGAACTCGCATTAGAAGATGAACATGTATTTGATGAAGAGTTAACTTACCGTTATTGTACAGAAGGATTGGTGATGTTTGATCCATCGTTTGATCAAATGGCTCTTCGTGAAAAACTGCATCCTTATGGCGATAGTATTGTGATTGCCAAAGGTAAAGATATGTTCCGTCTCCATATTCATACAGATCAACAAGGAGAGGTGTTCCAAATGTTAAAAAAAGAAGGAACAATTAAGTCACAAAAAGTAGATGATATGTTTTTAGATGTTGCGTTTAAAAACACTCATTCAAAAATCGCGATTGTCACTGATTCAATTGCGGATATTTCTCCAGAATTGATGTTGCAGTATCATATTTACCAAATACCAGCAACTGTGATGATTGAAGGTATTGCCTATATGGATAAGCGTACGATGTCAAATGATATCTTGTTTGATCAAATTGATCAAGGTGTTGAATATCCGACAACGGCGACTCCAGAAGTAAAATATGTAAAAGAATTGGTTGAAAAATTACTGACAAAATATGAAGAACTTGTGATTGTGACTGTTGCTTCGAAACTTAGTGGAACCTACTCGATGATCAATCAAGTAGTGAAACCTCATGTTGAAGCAGGAGTAGATATTAGTGTGATCGATAGTTTTAACAATAGTGCAAGTGAAGGATTGCTTGTATATCACGCTGCTCAAATGATCAAAGATGGAAAAGCGAAAAAAGATGTTGTTGCGTATTTAGAAGAAGCGAAAAAGAAAACGAAAATTCTTGTTTGTTTGGAAACCTTTAAATATGCGATGATGGGTGGACGTGTACCAAAGATGGTTGGTAAAATAGGTATGGCTATTGGACTTCGCCCAATTATGTCGCTTGCACCTGATGGTGGAGGAACTGCGTTTGGATTTGCCTTTTCACAAAAAGCAATCACGAAAAAAATCTTAAAATATGTGAAAAACGATATGGAAAAACAAGGAATTTCATCTTACGCAATTGTACATTGTCAAAATGAAAAACTTGCGAAAGAATACGAAACGTTGTTTAGTAAAGAATTAGGGTTCGCACCTGAATATATTACAGAAATCTCTTCAACCGTTGCGATTCATAGTGGTAAAGGTAGTGTCGCAATTGGATATATTAAAAAATAGTATTGCATGTATTCAATAATCTTAACGCAGGAGTGTTTTTATGAAAAAAATTGATGATTATCGCGTTATATCTACAAAAAAAGGAGACAAAGGAACTAGTAAAAATTATTCAAATGAAGAGTTTTCAAAAAGTGATTTATTGTTTGAAACACTTGGAACAATGGATGAACTAACTAGTCATCTTGGTGTCTGTTATCATACGGGGAAATACAAAGAAGAAATCCGTAAGATTCAAAAAAATATTCAAGACATCAATAGCTTAATTGCAACCAGTGATGAAAAAGTAAGAATGGATAAGTTACGTCCAATCACAGAATTTGATATTTCATTTTTAGAAACATTAGAAGAAGCAATTTTAGAAAAATGTGATATTACACCATCTTTTGTTTTACCTGGTTCTGATACAACAAAAGAAGGGGCTTGTTTTGATTTGGCACGTGCAATTGCAAGACGTGCAGAACGTATGTTGATTAGATTTAAAAGTGAGCATAAACGAGACGACTTATCTTATGTTTCTGCTTATGTAAATCGATTAAGTGATTTGCTTTTTATCATGGCAAGAAGTTTAGAAAATAACTGATGTTTTAATCAGTTTTTTTCTTCTTAAATTTCATTCTCAGAAATCGTTCTTATGTTATAATATATTTAGGAGGGATGCTTTATGATATTTTTAGAGCTCTATATAATTGCGTTTATTGTTTTCTTGGCAATTGATGCGGTATGGTTAGGATTGGTTGCGCCAAAGTTTTATAAATCACAGATTGGGCATTTAATGGCAGAAAAGCCGAATTTTATTGCGGCATTGGTGTTTTATTTGATTTTTATTGGAGGACTAGTCTACTTCGTGTTAATGCCTGCCCTTGATGAAGAAAGTTTTTCGAAAGTAGTGATTGGTGGTATGTTGTTTGGATTTATCACGTATGCGACTTATGATTTGACAAATTTAGCAACATTGAAAAATTGGCCGTTGCTTGTAACGGGAATAGATTTGTTATGGGGAACTGTGTTGTCTCTTTCAGTGAGTGTTGTTACATATGGGGTGTATTTATGGATTTTTTAAAACCAAAAGTATTGCTTAGTTCATGTCAAGATTCTACGCTTCATTATAAAAATGATATTGTAAAATCTGCGTATGTTCAAAAAATGATGAAATACATTGATTTTGTCTTTTTTTGCCCAGAAGAAAGAGTGTTGAAAGATGGCGTAAACGAAGAGTTAAGAATTATTCGTAAAGTAGCAGGACATCATCATTTATTTGGAGTTACTTCGAAAAAGGATTACACCGACAGTGTCGATGTTCTTGCAAAAGAGGTTGTTGAAGAGTACCCTCCAGAAGAAATCGATGGCTTCTTATTCAAATCGAAAAGAGCGTTGACTGGTGTTCATAGAGCAAAGGTCTATCGCAACTTAGAAAAAGATACGATTGTGACAAGTCACCATAAAGGATTTTTAACACAAGAAATACAACAACTTTATCCATTACATATCGTGACAACTGAACGAATGTTAAGAGATGAGTTCGACCGTGATATGTTTTTGATTAATATCTTTACAAGAGCGCGTTTTAGACATTGCGTGAATATGGATTGTTTACGTAAGTTCCATAGTGATAATCAATATTTGTTGATGGTGTTTAATCAAAGTGCGTACCGTAGAATGGGGCAAATCCTTCGTAACCCTGCAAAATATCCATACAAGAAAGTTCGTAAAGAATATGAACAAGAATTGTTTTCTTCATTGTCGAAATATGTGAGTGTATCACGTAGTGCGAAGATGATGGATCAATTGTATGCACATTTCAAAAAAGAGTTGAAATTACGTGAACGAATTCATTTCAATGATTTGTTGAAACAATACAAAGAAGGAAAAGTATCTTTGAGTGTTTTGCTTGAACTGTTAAAGAGTTATGTTGTCCGTTTTGAAGATGATTATTTACTTTCACAAACAATATTTGAGCCATTCCCTTGGGAGTTAAACCGATATTAAAGATAAATGATAGGGTATAAAAAAAGCAGAAAACTAGTTGTAGTTTTCTGCTTTTGTTTCGAATAATGCTTTTTCTTCTTTGGTGAATAATTTCTCAGCGATTAAGGCACCTAAAATAAAGACGAAGATCATCACTGTGTTGATGATGACGGATAAGTTTAAACCAATCGTTGTGATTTGATAAAATAAGATTGGCAACTTTAAACTACTCCAAACCATTAAAAAGAATAATACGTTTGAGTATTTTGCGCCTTTCTTTATCATAATCATCGCAATCGGAAACGCTGCGACAGTAGGTCCTGCGCTGAATCCTCCTAAGAAGAAGGCCAAAACCATACCTTTGATCCCGGAGTTTTCACCCATCAATTTGATGATGGTTTCACGGGGAATCCAAACATCAAATAATCCAATCATTAAAAATATCGGGGGGACAATGATTAACATGCTGATGATTTGTTGAGTGGCGTTTTCTAATGCCTTATAAGTTAAAGCAATATCAATGAATGAAATGATGATTAGTAAGAGAATCGATATTGCTAAGAATTTATTATTTTTGATTTTTGTTTTCATTAGTAGACCACCATCACAATCAAAATAACTATTATGGCACCGATGAAACTGATTAAGTTACGATATATCGCCGCTTTTTTATTAAAAAATTTACTTTCTACTGCATAATAGACAAGTCCTACACTCATGACAGTGACTAAGAAACCAGCTACCTGAGGATAAGCGCCACCGTTTTCTAGGAGTTCTACTCCGAGTGGGTAAGCAACGAATGGAGGCATAAATGTGATGCTTCCGATAGAAAGACCTAAGACGATTCCTAAGAAACCACTTTCTTCACCTAGTAATGTTGAGATGAAACTTGGTGTAACGATTGCAAGTAAAATCCCGATGAATAAGAATAAAGGAAGTAGAACAGGCATCAGTTTGATAAAACTTTTGCTGCCCTTTTTTAATCCTTTTAGGGTTTTCTTTTTATCCGCAAAAAACGAGATAATAAGTAAGATGATTGCGATGCTATATATGATGATTGCTTCAATTGACATGGAATCACTCCTTTTTAGTTATACTAGAGAATATGGATGTGTTTGTCAATTTTTTTGCTTTATTGTTCATCATTTGTTTTAATAGAATCATACGATGAACTAAAATGAATATAAAGCAACAGTCATTAACTTTTCATAATATATTTTTATCCTGTTATCTTACATGGTATAATATATATAATAACGAGAAAAGGAGTCGTGTTTTTATGGAAGAAAAGATTGCGGTTATATCATGTTCGAATGCTTGTTTGGATGATTTGGATTATGATAAAGATATTACGATATTTCGATCAACTTTGCATCTTGGTGATGAAGACTATGTAGATCATGTAGATATTAAAGCGAAAGATTTTTATGAGCGATTAGAACGAGATAAAACTTGTTTTCCAAGTAGTAGTTATTTGCCTATTGGGATGATGGTTGAACAGTATGAAAAACTGGTAGAAGAAGGGTATACAAAAGCAATTGTTATTACCATTTCGAGCCATATGAGTGGACTTTATAACGCGGTTCAAGTTGCTGGTAAAGGGATAGATGGATTGGAGATTATTCCTTTTGATTCGAAGACGGTTGCCTATCCTCAAGCAAAAATGGCGATGACTGCGCAAAAGATGGTCAAAGAAGGTAAAAACGTTGAAGAGATTTTAGAAGAACTTGCGTATATTCGTGATCATAATAAAATCTATTTTGCGGTTCATACGTTAGATTATTTGATTAAAAACGGACGTTTATCGAATGCGAGTGGATTTATAGGGAAAGCATTGAAAATTAAACCATTGTTAACCATTTCTGAAGAAGGAAAAGTGGAAACGGTAGAAAAAATACGTACATTCCCAAAAGCAGTTGATAAATTATTGTTAAAGTTTTTTGAAGAAACAAAAGGATTGGATGCTGAACCATTCATCATTCATGCGAATAATCCTGAAACATCAGAATATATTAAGATGAAACTGCGTGAAGAAAATGAACAATATACAGATGTTGTGGATATGTCCTTAACTGCGGTTGTTGGTGCGCATAGTGGTCCTAAGACAATTGCGCTAGGGTACTATATTAAAAAAACATAAGATTGGATTGGTTTTTTGAAAAAAGATTATATTGAAGATTTAAAAGATGAACTTGAAGAGTCTCCGTTATTGCGTTCGGAGATGTATCAAATATTAAGGAAATATGAAGAACTTTATGATGATTATATGGACGACGGGATGGCTCCTTCAGAAGTTGAAAAAAAACTTGGGACACCAAGTGAAATTGTTTCAGATATCATGTCATCACGTAAGAAAGTGACACAGTGGCTTAATCCGGTTGTGTATTTTACATTTTTGTTGAGTGCGATAATCTATTTAATGATCGGGTATTTTACAGGTCTTTGGCATCCGACTTGGTTGGTATTTTTACTAAGTCCAATTGTCTATTTTTATAAGAGAAATTAGAAAAAAGTTACCCATTGGGTAACTTTTTTTGCTGAGATATACCTATAGATGTGAAAGGAGAAAAATATGAAAAATGTATGATTTTTAATCAAATGTTATGTTACCTGTAGAATGCATCTTTAAAGAACGTAATATAGTGATGTAAATGTTTGGATAAGCGTTCTAGATTAGCACAATCTACTACATGATTATATTTATCTTCATAATCCGCTAAAATGCGGTCTATGGTGTATCGAATAACTTGTAGAGCATCGTTTAAGTTTAAGTGTTCTTTGAATAAGTAATAGTCTATGTCATAAAACATCTTCTCATAAAATTTTTGAACATATTCTTTTTTGATGATGTCAATATCTTCTTTGATGCCATCACGATTGATTTGTTCATTTGTGATAAAAAAACGTGTTAAAAGCTCATATTTTCTATGGGCATTGACTCTTTCAATGGTTGATACTTCAAGACGCCATAAAACATCTCGATTTGAAAAATTTACATGATCGAAAATTTCATTAAGAATCATTTCATACGAACGTCGATAAATCGTAATGAATAATACTTTTTTACTTTGAAAATAATGAAATAGTAGTCCTTTGGAAACATTAGCTTCTTTTACAATGGCGTTCGTTGATGCTTTGTAATATCCCTTTGATGCGAATTCCTTGAGAGCAGCGTCTAAGATACGATCTTTACGAACGTCTTGTTCTAGGTTTAGTTCACTCATCTTCTCACCCTTATCCCTGAATATAGCTTATAGTTCATTTTAACATCTTGAACGCTTTTTTGTCAATTCTAGATGCAAGTTGACCATGTGATAACGTTAAATGGCAATAATTGTACGTGAGTGGACGTGTTTTTGTAATCTAGATTGAAAAAGTACGCTTATAGGTAGAAATGAAATGCGGAAGAGTGTATAATATAAATACATAATACACAAGAATGCATTGAAAAAAATAGATGAGAAAATTTTGTTAGGAGGATACATATGAGAAAAGTAATGGTTTTATTGTTGATGATGATTTCTACACTGACTTTATCAGCTTGTGATTTACTTGGTGGAGATATCGATGAAGTGATTGATAATGCGAGAAACATTGCAGAAACATTTACGATGGAAGATCAAACAATTGAAATTGGAACAGAAAATTATGATTGGGCTGCTTATGTGATGGAAATCAATGATAATTTACCAGATGATATCAACATCGAGGTTGTTGAAGACAACATCGAGTATGGTGTTCCTGGTACTTACACAGTGACATTGAGATTAACAGCACCGAATATTGATTTTAGCCACACATTTAATGTGACTGTAGTTGAAGGTGGATTGTCACCTGAAGAGATTATTGGTGGGTTTGATGGAGATATCACGTATTTACAAACATTCATGGATCCGATTATGAATAGTGATGCGAAAGAAACTACAACTACGATTATGTTTGATGTCAATGAAATGGATTATATGACAGGTGAGATGGTTCGAAATGTTTATTCTATAGAATCTATTTCAACGATTGTACATGGTGAGTCAATGGATTTGATGTCACAAGAAATGGTGATTAGTAATCAAGATGAGGTTATCCCATTTAGTTTTTATTTGGTACGTGAAGATACAAGTTTAACGTTTTATTTGGAAACAAGCACACTAGAAACAATGATGGGTGAGTGGGATGAAGCTCTCGCAGAAGAATTAGGAATTACTGATGATTTCATCATGTTTAGTGTTGAAGGTGATTTTTCAAATGAAGAAGAACTTGATTTTATGACATTGATTGAAGGGTTTATGCTTTATGCTGAAGATTTGATGCTTGACGTAGATCCTGAAGAAGTTGCTTATGTACAAGCGCAACTTGAATATGCGGTTGCGAATATGGAATTATTTGCGAAGTATTTAACGTTAGAATATTATATGAATCAAGAAGGTATGACTGCGGAACTTGATGTTGATGATAATGATGCAGTGGTCATGAGTATGACAATGGATCCAACAATGTATGGTAGTGTAATCAATGATTTACTAACTGATTTTTCATTGTTTGCTTCAGGATTAGAGGGTGTTGAAGTACCTGATATGCAGTCTGCTCCTGAATATCAACAGTTGTTGATGATTTTAAATGGATTACAACCTATGCAGATGGATGCTGTATATAATCCTAATAATCCAACAGTACTGAGTTTCCGTATCGATTTAACAACATTTGTGAATACTTTAGCTATGATGACGAGCAATGGTGAAATGATGGCACCTCCTGTAAATGCTTTGACCATTGATGTAGTGGTGAGAAGTGGTGCAGAAGTAGCAATTCCTGAAGTTGCATCGGATATGAATATTGTGGTGAAAAACATTGCGAAACTGATGTTTGTACAAGAAGTGTATTATAGTGCAAATGAACTCATAAGTTATGTTGAAATGTCAAATGAGAATCCACTTTATACAGCGAATGAAGTACCGATGAATGTATTGGCGTCTTTTGCGATGTATGATGATACATCGTATCAGATGTTTGATCAAGATTTATCATATATCGTTAATCGCGGGTCACTTGAAGTACCTGAATATTATATTCACTTAGTTTGGCTTGATGGAACTGATGTTTTTGTTGATGAACTTAGCTTAAATGAGATTGAAGTTTTGATATATGAATCAGATACTATTACACCAATTATTGAATTGGTCAATGATGCTGCATTTGATCTTTCTAAGTTGTCATCATTGATGGAATAAAATATTATTTACAATCTTTTTACTTGATATATATTGATAATGAGTTATAATATAAGTGTGGTAGAAATACCACATTTATCCCTTACATAGCATGGTGAATAAGAAGTATTTATTCACACATCCCCTTCCTTAAGAGCCGCCGAGAGGCGGTTCTTTCCTTTGTATAGGGATAAATACGTTTAATAAAAAAATGACACCTAAGAAGTTTTAGGTGTCATTTCTGTT
>DFNN01000005.1 GCA_002376065.1 Caryophanales bacterium UBA3566 | reverse complement strand
CGTAAACGTCGTGCTTCTCAGTTAAGTGGTGGGCAACAACAAAGAGTCGCAATTGCCCGTGCACTTGCGAAGAATCCCAAAGTATTGATTGCCGATGAACCGACAGGGAATTTAGATTCAAAAAATACGATTGATATTATGAATATCATCAAAAAGATATCAGCTGAAAAACTGGTGATATTGGTCACGCATGAACGTGATATTGCGAATTTTTATGCAGACCGTATTATTGAATTAAAAGATGGACAGATTGTTGATGATTATCAAAACAGTGATTCAAAAGATTTGGATGTACAACATGAAAGTGATATTTACCTTCAAGATTTAGAAAAACCTTTAGACTTACTAGGAGACAATGCACATGTCGAGATGTTTACTGATGAGAAAGATCCATCGCCATTGCATGTTCGCTTTATTGTCAAAAATAAAACATTATATATCGATGTCAATGATGAGCGATTCCAAAAAGTTTCTGTGCTTGATAAAGATAGTGAGATTAAGGTATTTGATAAGCATTTTGAAAAAGTATCAAAAGAAAGTTTTATTGGATCTAGTTTTGATTTAGATGATATGATTAGTAAAGATTATGAAGTAGAAAAACATAGTGTGATTAGTGTGAAAGAGTCTATTAGACTAGCGTGGAATCGCATGCGCAATTCATCCAAATTAGGTAAGTTACTCTATTTGGTGTTTGTTGGACTTGCTGTGCTTGTCGCGATTGCGATGGGACTATTAAACAATGTGTTAGATTTTTCTCCAGAGCGTTACATTGATTCATCAATCAATACCATTGAAGTTGAATACAATGGTGGTGAATATGAAGAGTTTTTGGCTTATGAGGATTTGAATGGTGTTGGGTATTTGGATCTTTATCGAGCAGATCGAGATTTGAGTATTATCTTACCGCCACTTTATCAATCACAGGAAAGTAAATATACGTTTTCGACTAAGTTACTTCGCGCAGAAGTATTGAATGAAGGAGATTTAGTGCAAGGAAGAATGCCTGAAGATATGCATGAAATTGTCCTCGATGAAATGCTTGCGGATGAGTTGTTAGACAACTATTCACTGCGTAATTTGGGTATTAGTACTTATCGTGACTTAATGGCTTTAAAACTTGAATTTCCTATTCAAACACGTGAAGGGCAAGTAATGAAAGAACTAAAAATCGTGGGTGTTACTGCGCAAGACTCCAATGCATTATACGGAAATGATGTATTACTCATGATGATTTATCAAGCTGCCGAAGTGTATGAGTATTTTGCGGATGACCTCACTATTACAGAAGGTGTTGCGCCGACTGGTGAATATGAGATAATGATGATTGACAACGAGTTTAGTCCAGTAATAGGGACTGAAATCAATGTCAATGGTACACTTTATGAGGTTGTTGGGTTGTATCAAAGTGAGAGTGTAGATATCCAATATTTGGTTGGATATGATACGATTGCGAAAACATTATTTGAGGGAAGTGCTTATTATGATGAGGATTCTTCTCGTCCACCAAGTGATGTGTTCTATGAAGCAAGCAACATTAAAAGTGCGGTTGATTCATTTGAGGATGAAGGCTTTGTAGTTACTTCTGTATATTATGAATCACGTGCAGAGTATTTAAGTACAAGAGTGCAAGATTCTTACGGAACGTTGGTCTTCATTGGTGTGGTGTTAGGAGCAAGTGCGATTAGTTTCTTCTTCATCATTCGTTCTAGTTTATTATCACGTATCTATGAAGTGAGTGTGTATCGTGCACTAGGTGTAGGTAAATTTGATGTACATAAGATGTTCGCAGTAGAGATTATTTTGATTTCTAGTTTAACTTCATTATTTGGTTATTTGATTACGAATTATGTGTTGCTTCGTATTCAATGGCTGAGCGAAGATTACTTCGATGTCATCAGTGTCAGTATTGTATCTCTGTTAAGTGGGTTAGTGATTATTTATCTTGTCAATCTGATTTCTGGATTGATTCCAGTTGCGAATTTACTCAGAAAAACACCGGCACAAATATTAAGTGATTATGATTTCTAAAAAAAGAGCTTCGGCTCTTTTTTTTAATGCATAAAGTTTGATATTTGTCGGTAAATGTGACATAATTTAATTAGAAAGTTATTAAATAAGAAATCAACGGAGGAGATTGAAAAATGGAACACAAATTACCAGAATTACCATATGCATATGATGCATTGGAACCTTATATTGACGCAAAAACAATGGAGATTCACCATACGAAACACCATCAAGGTTATATTACAAAATATGTGAATGCACTTGAAGGTGAAGAAGCATTGTTGAACAAAGATGTAGAAGAAGTATTACGTGATTTATCTAGTGTACCTGAAAGTAAAAGAGCAGCAATTATTAACAACGGTGGAGGATATTTTAATCATCGTTTGTTCTGGACAATTTTAGGACCAAGTAAAACAATGCCTAGTGGAGATTTATTAGAAGCAATCAAAAAAGAGTTTGACTCATTTGACAACTTCAAAGATGTATTCTCTAATGCAGCAGCTACTCGTTTTGGTAGTGGTTGGGCATGGCTTGTTGTTGCTGATGATGGATCATTAAAAGTTCTTTCTACAGCGAATCAAGATGCACCTTTTAGTGAAGGAACTCCTATTTTGGCATTAGATGTTTGGGAACATGCATACTATTTGAACTATCAAAATAGACGTCCTGATTACATCAAAAGCTTTTGGCAAGTAGTAAACTGGGACAAAGTACAAGAATACTATAACAACGCGTTATAAGTAATAAATTTCACCCTAAGAAAAGCCCTCTCAAATTTGAGAGGGCTTTTTGTTATAGTTTGTTCATCTGATTGACGTATTCTTCAATGTTGAATTTACGTTTTAATCCATTGGCGTTCATATATCTGAGTTTTCCGAATATATTGCGTTCTGTCCATGCTCGATCGTGACGGCCAAAACACCAAGCAATTCCGGTGTAGCCATTGGCATCTCTTCCATCAATGAAGTAGGTGTCATTTAGGGTTTTAATGATGTCATAAGCTTCTTTATATGTGTGACTCCATTCAATGATCTTCTTTGCCCAGTACATACGCATATAGTTGTGCATATAGCCTGTTTTAACCATTTGTTTCATCGCTGCGTTAAAGTATTCATCGTGGGTCTTAAAATTGATGTAGTCATCAATTTCGTAGAGGTATTCCCGTTTGTCTAAGATGTGAACGTCCATTGTTTGGTATGCCCAGTCGTAAGTGATGAAGTTAAAGTCATCGTAGTTTTTGTTGTAGTAGACATAGTTGAATGATAACTCTCTTCTGATGAGCAGTTGTTCTAAGAATGATTCGTAAGCTTTTGTGGCTATTTTGTTTGCTTGATGAAGATTTTCTAATTCTTTGATGACGTAGGTACTTGATAGTTGTCCGAAGTGAAGATACATACTGATTTTTGAGGTGTTATCCAAACTTGGATCGTTACTCATTGGGTAGTTATTGATATCTTCTTTAAAGTATTGTTTGATGCGCTTTAACGCATTGTTTTCTCCGCCAATGTAGTGTTTACTGCTTGGGATATCTTCTAGATTTAGTGTAGATAAGACATCGTTTATATTGGAGATGTCAAGTGAGTCATAATCTTTTTTTAAAGATTGATTGACTTGATTGATATTGACATCATCAAGATAATGCAGATATTGATTCATGAGTTTTTTTCTGATGGTGCGGGCACCATATTCTAATTTATCTGATGCTTTTTTGATTGGGACAACCAAATCACTTTCGACAACATCGAGGGTCGTAATCTGATTGTTTTTAAAGTTGGTGAATAGTTCATTTCGCCAAGTACGTTGGATTCTTAAATAGCCCATGTCAAAGATGGTATGAATGCTTTGTTTGGCAAATTCATATACAGCTTTGGTGGGATTTTCTTTTTTGATGATGAAGGTAATATTTTTGTCTTTGAGTGGTGCTTGAAGTGCTTGAATTCCTTCGAGCATAAATTGATAATGTCTTGTGTTGGCTTTTGGATAGGAAGTGAGACAAAAAAGAACAATCAAAGGTTTTTGGTATTCATTGGCCAACATAATGGCATATTCTAAGGCATGATTAAAATGGATGCGTTGAGATTGTTGCATCCAGTATAAAACATAGTCACCTTGTTGATTTTCCTTTGTAAGAAGTCGTTTGATTCTTTCACTATTCATTGGCATCACCAAGTGTATTATAACATAGCTTTAAGGTTTGTTTATAGAGGTTTGGTGAATAAACAAATTAAAATTAGTTTAAAAAACGAACCATTTTAATGATCTTCGTTATAATAGGGAATGAAGGTGTAAGCGTTTTATTTGTAATGGAGGTCACAACATCAGAGAATACTAGGCCATGTGGTCTTTGTTGCATATCATTCTAAAAAACATGGAGGAATTGTATGCAAATCATTGATGTATTGAAAAAGTATCCTGCTTCACAAACATCGCTACTAGAAATATTACTAGAGATTGATCGTTTAAAAGACAATCATTACATTAGCAAAGAAGAAGTTCATATGATTAGTGAGTATTTGGGGGTAAGAACAAGTCATGTATATAGTGTACTGACTTTTTATACGCTTTTATCCACAGAACCACGAGGGAAACACATCATTCAAGTATGCAAGGATATACCTTGTTATGTGAATGATGCTTTTGACGTGCGTAAGACGTTAGAGAAAATGTTGAATATGAGTGTTGGTCAGACATCGCGTGATGGTCTATTTACGTTAGAGGAAACAGCTTGTATAGGGTGTTGTGATGAGGCACCTGCGATGTTGATTGATTTGGAACCGTATACAAATTTGACAAGAGATAAAATTGAAAGAATATTGGCTTCTTATCGTGAGGTGACATTATGAAAGAACATAAATTACTAACGAAAAGATTTGGTGAGATTGATCCTTTTTCAATTGAAGATTTTGTCAATGTTGGTGGGTATGAAACATTGAAAAAAGCAATGAAAATGACATCAGAGGAAATTATTTATGAAGTTGAGGCTTCTCGAATTACGGGACGAGGTGGGGCGAATTTTCCGACGTATATGAAAATGCGCGCTATGTCAAAAGAGACTGGTGATATGTATTTGGTTTGTAATGCAGATGAGGGAGAACCAGGAAATTTTAAAGACAAACATTTAATGGAAAAAGATCCGCATCAATTGATTGAAGGTATGTTGATTAGTGCTTACGCTGTAGGTGCGAATAGAGGATATATTTATATAAGAGGAGAATATCAAAGTGCGGTCTATTTGCTTGAACATGCGATCAATGAAGCAAGAAAGCATGGGTATTTAGGGCAAGATATTTGTGGAAAAGATTTTCATTTTGATTTGGAAGTAAGACAAGGCGCTGGTGCTTATGTGTGTGGAGAAGAATTTGCGCTTTTAGAATCAATTGAAGGTAAACCAGGACGTACGCGAGTTAAACCACCGTTTCCTACAGAGGCAGGGTTGTTTATGAAACCGACGTTGATCAATAACGTTGAGACATTTTCTACTTTGCCACATATCATTGAGATGAGTGGAGAAGAATATGGGAAACTTGGATCAAGTTTTGCGAGTGGAACAAAGTTGATTAGTTTATCTGGAAATGTGAAACATAAAGGATTATATGAAGTAGAATATGGAACAACGATTCGTCAAGTGATTGAAGAACTTGGTGGTGGAGTAAGCAATGGTCAAAAAATCAATATGGTTCAGCTTGGTGGTGCTTGTGGACCGATTATTCCTGAGCATTTACTAGATATGGATATAGATAATGAGCGTTTTGAGATATTCAACTCGAAAATGGGTGCTGGGGCAATTATTGTGATTGATGATCGGTTTGATTTGTTCGAGATTTTATTGCGAACAATGACGTTTTTCGCACATGAATCTTGTGGAAAATGTGCTCCTTGTAGAGAAGGACATATTCAGATTGTCAAATTGTTACAAAAATTTTATGATACGAAAGTTACGTATAAAGATTATGAATCGCTTGTGTCACTGGCGAATGTGATTCATGAGACAGCGTTATGTGGATTAGGTCAAACATCAACGACGTCAATTTTGGCGACGGTTGAATTTTTCCAATATTATTACCAACAACGCATCCGTCAGTCTGAAAGAAGGGAGTGGGCATTATGATGAACGCGATGATCAACAATGTTTCAGTCGAAGTTGAAGATGGTTTGACAATATTAGAAGCGGCGAGAAAATATAATATCAATATTCCGACGCTTTGTCATTATCCGGAATTACACATCAATTCTGATTGTCGTATTTGTAGTGTGGAAATTGATGGACGCAAGGGGTTAAAGACGGCTTGTTCTACTCCGATTAAAGATGGGATGAATATCATTACGAATTCTCCTCGTGTGTTGAATGCGAGAAAAACAATTACGGAGTTGATTCTTGCTAATCATGATGCGAACTGTACTGCTTGTACAAGAAATTTGAATTGTGAGTTACAATCACTTGCGAAGAATTTGGGGATTGATATCAATCGTTTTCCTTCTGTCTTAGAACGTAAACCACTTGATTTGTTGAATCCTTCACTTGTGCGTAATAGTAATCGTTGTATCAAATGTGGGCGATGTGTGGATGTTTGTAAGAATGTTCAGGCAATGCATGTGTTAGAAACGATGCATCGTGGGCATGAAATGACGGTTGGTCCGGCATTTGATGAACCATTAAATGATCAAACTTGTACGTTTTGCGGACAATGTGCAAATGTGTGCCCTGTTGGTGCGATTATGGAAAAAGATAATACAGATGTTGTTTGGGAGAAATTGCATGATCCGAGTGTTTATGTGATGGTTCAAATTGCACCTGCTGTGCGAGTAGCCATTGGTGAGACACTGGATCATGAAAATGGATTGATTTCGAATGGGAAGTTGGTTAGTGCACTTCGTCATTTAGGATTTGACCATATATATGATACAAACTTTACTGCGGATTTAACGATTATGGAAGAGGGGACTGAATTGATTGATCGGATCATGAATGGTGGGGTATTACCGATGATGACTTCTTGTTGTCCTGGTTGGATCAATTTTGCTGAGCAAAGACATCCGAATATAATAGACCATATTTCAAGTTGTAAGAGTCCACAGCAAATGTTTGGGACGCTTGCGAAAACATATTATGCGGACAAATCAAATATAGATTCACGTGATATCTATGTTGTATCAGTCATGCCTTGTACGGCAAAAAAATATGAAGCAACGAGAAAAGAGTTTCGAAGTTTTTATGATATTCCTGATGTCGATATTGTGTTAACAACAAGAGAATTAAGTAAGATGTTTCGTCAAATGGGTGTCGATTTTGATTTGATCAAAGAAGAACCCTTTGATAATCCGTTTGGGATTACTACGGGCGCTGCGCAATTGTTTGGCGCATCTGGTGGTGTAATGGAAGCAGCACTAAGAACGGTTTATGAGATTGTTAATAAAAAACCACTTGTAGATATCAACTTTGAAAGTGTTAGAGGTTTACAAGGAATCAAAGAAGCAACTGTTGATTTGGGTGGTAAAGAAATCAAGGTTGCTGTCTCGAATGGTCTTGCGAATACGAAAACATTGGTTGAGCAAATTGAGGCGGGAACATCACCTTATACATTTATTGAAATCATGGCTTGTCCTGGTGGATGTATTGGTGGAGGTGGACAGCCATATGGAACCACCAATGATGTACGGGAAGCGAGACTAGCCTCGACGTATTTTATTGATGAAGAGATGGTTTGTCGTAAGAGTCATGAAAATGAAATGATACTGGCGCTTTATGAAGATTATTTGGATGAACCAAATTCAGAGCAAGCGCATCATTTATTGCATACATATTATGAGGCCAGAAAATAAACCCATTCATTTGGGTTTTTTTCTTGCCTTAAATATTTTTCGTTCTTTTTTCAAGTGTGGTATAATAAATGTAGGTGGTGGAGTTATGATTGAACATATTTATATTAAGAATTATAAAGCTTTTGAAAAAGAGAATATTCCACTTGAAGAACACGGGTTATTGATCGGGACGAATAATAGTGGGAAAACCACATTGTTAGAAGCGCTCGATTTATTTTTTAATGACCGTATGCGTCATGATTATATTCGCAATCATGGGCAAGATGTAAAAATTGAATGTTCAATCAACGAGAAACGTTACCGTAAAGTATTTAGTCCACCGAACTATGAATTGAATATGAATGCATCTATTGGAGATTTTTCTGAGATCAAGGATTTGGTGTATGTATTTATCCCTAAACATCTTTCAAAACGGTATTTGATGAATGAATTATTACGGGTAAATATGCATACACAAGTGCGCACTGTTTTCGAACAAACATTACGTAAAGCCTATGATTATTTGGATGGTGAACTTAGCAACAGTGATATTGTGTTTTCACGTATTGATTTAAATGTGGACGTTTTGCATGTTGATGAAAATGTTGATCAAAAAGGATTGACCAGTATTTTGAAAAATGTGAATCATCATCAAGTGATTGTTGGTATTGATCATTTTGAAGAACATTTTGAGATGAATTTGATCAAGCAATTGTCAACATTGTTTATCCAATCAATCATTACAACAAAAGATGATTCACTGATTGAAGAGTATCCACATCATGT